>DNXA01000196.1 GCA_003506065.1 Actinomycetota bacterium | reverse complement strand
CCCTGAACAGATCAATCCGCCCGAAAGGTACGCATCAGATGCGACGGCGCAAATTCCAAGCGGCTGCAATCCGCAAGGGGCGGTGCCTGTATCGGATGCCTATAAGGGCGATGTCAATACTGTTCCGATTCCATTCGGCTTTGCGCATAACCAATATGAATTGCTTGTCGCGCATCCGTATCACGGCAAGTGGCAGGTGAGAGCAGCGCTCATGGCCCAGTGGGCGATCCTGTATCTGGCCTTGATCGCGCTGATTCGAGTTCCCGCCCGATCAAGGCGCACAAGCAGAGAACTGATCGAGGCAGACACCGACTAGAAATGCCGAGAGTGGGCCTTCTCACGAGAAGACCCACTCAACGTGGCAGATGAAGGATTCGAACCTNNAACCGACGGATTTACAGTCCGCTCCCATTGGCCGCTCGGGCAATCTGCCATGCTCCCCTTGCAGGCAGCGCGGGAAACGATACACGCGCCGCTTTCTGGTCAGGACCACGCAGGATGGCTCTGGGGATTCGGCACAATGGCGGGGTTGAGGAGGAGCTATGGCAGACAGCAGTTTTGACATCGTGTCGAAGGTGGATCGGCAGGAGGCCGACAACGCCTTGAACCAGACGGCCAAGGAATTGGCCCAGCGATTCGACTTCAAGAACACCGACACCACCATCGAGTGGAAAGGCGAACTTGGGGTTGAGATCACCTCTGGCACGGAGGAGCGGGCCAAGGCCGCACTGGATGTGTTCAAGGAGAAGATCATCAAGCGCGGGATGAGCTTGAAGAGCTTCGAGGCTGAGGATCCACGCTCGTCGGGCAAGGAGTACAAGATCACCGGGACTTTCAAGGCCGGCATCAATCAGGAGCAGGCCAAGAAGCTTGGCAAGCTGATCCGCGATGAGGGCCCCAAGACGGTCAAGGCCCAGGTCATCGGCGAGGAGCTGCGGATCACGAGCAAGAGCCGCGATGACCTCCAGGCCGTGCAGGAACTGGTGCGCACTGCTGAGCTGGATTTCGCAACGCAGTTCGTCAACTACCGCTGACTACTGCGCCCTGCGCGCCAGGTCCTCGCGATCGCTCACCAGCGCTGCGCGAGAAGGAAGCGCCAATCCGGCTACTGGGCTCCAGATCAGGGCATCCGTAGGACACACGTCAACGCAGATGCCGCAGTACATGCACAGTGCGTAGTCGATCCGAAAGGCGTCGAGCACGTGCACGGTCTTGGGCCTGCGTCCTTCAGTGAGCTGCTCCGTGTGACGTTCAATCTCAATGCACTGACTGGGGCAGTCGCGCACGCAGATCAGGCAAGAAGTGCAGGACTGCTCATGCAGGCCAATGGATTCGCGCACACTCATGAGGACCCCGATTTGCGCATCGGTGGTGGATCCGCGAGGGTCCGGCGCAGGAGCGGACGCTGGTCACAGAGACTCGTGAAGCCAATGCCGAACATCTCCTGGGTCTCGCGTTCGTGCCAGCTTGCGCCAGCGAACAGGCTCGTGAGCGACTCAAGCTCACTGATCACTGCTGTTGACACCAGAGCCGAACGTGACTGTGCGCTGTCGGCGATGCGAGCAACGACATCGACATGGTCGCCCCTGTCGATGGCGGTCAGGAAATCGAACCACTCCAATCCCTCGGACTGCAGTCGCGCAAAATGCTGCAACCACATCGAAGCATCAATTCGCGTGGGCATCATGGCGTCGGCACCAGGGCCAGGACCCCGTCGATGATGCGACGCGGATCCGGCGGACAGCCGGCGATGTAACCGGAAGTCTCGATGAGATCGGAGATCCCGTTGAGGACGACGATGGAATCCCAATAGGGCCCGCCTGAACTTGCGCAGGCCCCCACGGCAATCGCCAGCCTGGGTTCACCGATGGCCGCCCACTGGGCCTGCACAGCGGGCGCCAGGAGCTCTGTGACAGTGCCAGAGACCAGCAGCACATCAATGCGGGCAGGTGCGTCCTGCGGCGCTTCTGGCTGCAGCAAGCCCAGGGCGACGGCCGAGCCCACCTCAATCGCACAGCAGGCCAACTCGCTCACGTGCACCCGGACGGTCGGCTCAGCGACCACTCGATAACTGATCGGGGTGAAGGCGGCGGACACCAGACGAGCGTAGCGAGGTGAGGGCGGAGTTCAGCCTGTGCGCGAGACGACGTAGTCGCAAAGCTGTTCCAAAGCCTCCCGCGGAGCCCCAGCCGGCAGTTCGACCAAGGACTTGCGGGCGTCGTCGGCCCACCGGCGAGCTTCAACCCGGGCCTCTTCCAGTGCGCTGTGCTCGCGCAGGAGCGCAAGTGCCTCAGCGTGCTCCACCGCATCCGGGAGCGGACGAGAGAGCAGCTCCTGAAGCCTGCGGTCAGCGGGATCAGCACTGGTCAGCGCGATCAGCACTGCAAGAGTGGGGACTCCCTCGCGCAGGTCGGTGCCCGGTGTCTTGCCCGACTGCTCGGATTCAGAGGTGATGTCGACCAGGTCGTCGGCAAGCTGGAACGCAACACCGATGCACTCACCAAAACTTGTGAGCACTTCGATAGTGAGATCGTCGGCCCCCGACAGCATCGCCCCGAATTGGCCAGCCGTGGCGATCAAGGAACCGGTCTTATCGGCCAGCACCTGCAGGTGGTGCTGCACCGGATCAGCATCTTCGATCGGCCCGACAGTCTCGCGAATCTGGCCGATGCACAGTCGTTCAAAGGTGCGAGCCTGAATGCGAACAGCTTGGGGACCAAGGTCGGCCAGGATGTCTGAGGCCCGGGCAAACAGAAAATCGCCGGTGAGGATGGCAATGGAGTTATCCCAGCGAGCATTGGCCGAATCGGCCCCGCGGCGCATCTTCGCCTCGTCCATCACGTCATCGTGATAAAGGGTGGCCAGGTGTGTCAGTTCAACCACGACCGCAGCATCAATGACCTCGGTGCGTGCGGGATCTCCGAACTGCGCGGCAAGCAGAGTCAGGAGTGGGCGGAAGCGCTTGCCGCCCGCATCAACCAGGTGCGCGGAAGTTTCGGTGACAAACGGGTAGTCGCTCTTGATCGCCTCATGCAGGGCTGATTCGACCTGGGCCATAGCCAAGGTGAGGGACGCCTCGAGCTCCGGATCGCCCGAGAGCAGATCCATCGGTTGAGGGCTCATGGATACACGGTACTAGCGAACGAATATGCCGGCATTGACGATCAGCTCAAGCAGCGGTTGAGGCACGATTCCAAGCAGGATGGTCACTGTCGCGCCAGCGGCCAGGGCAATAGTCGTGAAGACCGATGGCACAGCCACTGTGGCGGTCTGCTCGGTGGGCTCGGTGAAGAACATCAGCACCACCACGCGGAGGTAGAAGAACGCGGCAATCAACGAGGCCACCACGGCCACAATGACCAGCCAGGCGTCTCCGGATGCGATCGCCGCAGTGAAGACGCTGAACTTCCCGATGAAGCCGCTGGTGAGCGGGATACCGGCGAGCGAGAGCATGAACAGCGCAAAGACGGACGCCACGAAGGGCGAGGTGCGTCCAAGTCCGGCCCACTTCGCAAGATGCGTCGCCTCGCCGGTGTCGTCGCGCACGAGCATGATGATGGCGAAGGCCCCGATGGTGGTGAAGGAGTAGGAGATCAAGTAGAAGATCGAACCGGCCAGACCAGCAGGTGAGGCAGCAATGACGCCCAGCAGGATGAAGCCGGCCTGCGCGATCGATGAATAGGCCAGCATCCGCTTGATGTCACTCTGCGTGAGCGCAATCACTGATCCGACGAGCATCGTGAGAATCGCGATGACCCACATCATCGGGATCCAGTCCCAGCGCATGCCGCCCAAGGCGACATAGAACAACCGGAGCAGAGCGCCGAAGGCAGCGATCTTCACAGCGGCCGCCATGAAGCCCGTCAACGGCGTTGGCGCTCCCTGGTAGACGTCGGGAGTCCATTGGTGGAAGGGAACAGCGCCGATCTTGAACAGCAGACCGGCGGCGACAAGGGCCACAGCGATCAGGACAAGTGATGTCTGACCTGGATTTGCAGCGAGCTTCTCGGCAATGACTGGAAAGGAGATTGAACCGGAGAATCCGTAGAGCAACGCCGAGCCGTAGAGGAAGAAGGCTGACGAGAAGGCGCCCAGGACGAAGTACTTCAATGCGGCTTCCTGCGACAGCAGACGTCGGCGGCGAGCCATGCCGGCAAGCAGGTAGAGCGGCAGCGACATCACTTCGAGCGCTACGAACATCATCAACAGGTCATTGGACACCGGGAACATCAGCATGCCGCCGACGGCAAACAGGAAGAAGGCCCAGATCTCCGTCTGGAAGTACCCACGAGCAGTGAACTGACGCTCATCTTCGGAGCCCGGAAGTGCTGATGCGCGCGGAGCGAAGGCATCTCCGCTCGGATCCAGCCCGCGCTCGGCCATCAGGAGCGCACCAAGGATCGCGATGATCACGATGGTGCCCTGCAGAATCAGGCCAGGACCGTCAACGACAAGTGCGCCCTGGCCCACTACTGCGCGATCACCGTGCAGGCTGATGATGGCGATCAGGGCAGCGATCAGGGCAGCGAATACCAGGATCAACTGCGTTGTTCGCCGCGCAGCGCGAGGAAGGAAGGCCTCAACCAGGACCGACACCACGCCCGCACCCAGGACAATCAGGATCGGCGCCAGCAAGCGGTACTCAATGGACGGCATGACCCAAGGCGCGGCATCGGCCGCCTGGACCACGGCACTCACGGCGCTCACGGTTGGGTCCCTTCAGTGGTGGTGCTGGAAATGCCAACAGTCGGAGTCGGATCGGTCTGCCCGATGATGGACATCACCGTGTCAACAGCCGGATTGACCACGTTGAGCACAGGTGCCGGATACAGCCCTAAGAAGATCGTCAGGGCAGCAATGGGAACCAGGACGGTGATCTCGCGCTTGCCAAGATCCTTGATGCCTGCAAGGCCCTCACCAACAGAACCCGTCATCGACTTCTGGTAGACGCGCAGGACGTATGCCGCCGTGATGACGATGCCAAGAGTTGCGATGCCACCTACCCACACGTAGCGCTGGAAGGTTCCGAGCAGGACCATGAACTCACCGATGAACGAAACCAGTCCCGGCAACGCCAGCGAGGACAGTGCAGCGAACAGGAAGAAGCCTGCGAGCACTGGCGCCGGCTTGTTCACACCTGAGTAGTCCGAGATCAGGCTCGAACCGCGGCGACGCTGCATGAGGAAGCCGGCCGTCAGGAAGAGAGCGGCCGTCGAGAGACCATGCGCCACCATGTAGACGACGGAGCCGCTGATGCCGATCGTGGTGAACACGAAGATGCCCAGCACGATGAAGCCGAAGTGCGACATCGAGGAGTAGGCGAACAAGCGCTTCATGTCATTTTGTCCAAGAGCCACGAACGCGCCATAGAAGATGCCGACCAGGGCCATGCCAATGATCACCGGGGCGTAGAAATCACTCGCCGCCGGAAAGATCGGCAGGCAGTAGCGGATCATCCCGAAGGTGCCGACCTTGTCGAGCACACCAATGAGCAGGACCGCCGTGCCTGGCTTCGCTGCGCTTGCTGCATCGGGCAGCCAGGTGTGGAAGGGCCACAGCGGCGCCTTGATCGCAAAGGCGAAGAAGAATCCGAGGAAGAGCAGCTTCTGCGTCGTCGGGTCGATGTCCAGACCCACGAGCTGGAACCAGTTGAAGGTGCC
>DNXA01000262.1:3043-12119 GCA_003506065.1 Actinomycetota bacterium | reverse complement strand
GCCCCTTGCGTGGCCGAATCAGCAGCTCGCCCCTCGTCGGATACCAAGCAGTGCAAGCCTCATCGGCCAGCCAGGCAGCTGCCGTCAGTTGAAGGGCATTGAGGTCACCCAGAATCCGCTGACGTGGCAGGGAGAATCGCGAGCCAAAGAAGTCGACCAGGCCTCCTCGATCCAGGGCGTGCGCCCAGGCATCTTCCACCGAGTAGACGCGTTGGCGGTCCCCGTCGATCACCGTCGAAACCCCTCTGAGCGCCACTCGTCGAGGATAGAGTCATCGGCGATGAGTTCCTGGCGCCCGCACCACGCTTTACAACGCTCCCCGTGGTTGCGCGATCTTCCTAGCGAGGTAGTGGTCCTTTCGGCCATTGCCTTCTTCGTCGCGATCGGCTTCGGAATTCTCGCCCCAGCAATCCCGGTCTTCGCTCGATCCTTCGGGGTCAATGCGCTCGAGGCAAGTGCGGTCATCTCAGTGATGGCGTTGGCGCGATTCATCATGTCGCCCTTTGCGGGAATGCTGGCCAATAAGTTCGGTGAACGCCTCATCTTGTCGACCGGGCTCATCATGGTCGCGGGAACCAGCCTTGCCGCTGGCATGGCCGCGAGCTACTGGCAGTTGCTGCTGTGGCGCGGAGTCTCCGGCATCGGTTCTTCTATGTTCACCGTCTCAGCACTTGCGCTCCTGCTGCGTGTGGCTCAACCCGATCAGCGCGGTCGGGCCGCGAGCGCCTTCCAGGGCGGCTTCCTGCTTGGCGGTGTTGCCGGACCGGCAGTGGGTGGCCTCGTCGTTGCCATTTCGATCCGCGCTCCCTTCTTCATCTACGCGGGCAGTCTTGCCGTGGCTTCAGTTGTGAGCATGGTCTTCCTCACCAAGGCAAAGCTGCACCAGCTCGAGGAAGAGGTCTCCGGCGGTGAAGCCGAGGCAGAGGAATCCCTGCGCGATGCGCTCAAGGACGGCGCCTATCGCGCAGCGTTGATGGTCAGTCTTGTCGGCGGCTTCGTCTCATTCGGCTTGCGCATTTCCATCGTGCCACTGTTCATCACCGAAGGCCTGGATCGCGGGGCCTCGATGGCTGGCTTCGGCTTCTTGATCGCTGCAGTCGTTCAGGCAATCCTGTTGATGCCTGCGGGGCGCATGGCTGACACTGTTGGCCGACGAAAAGCGATGCGCATCGGCACCATGACCCTCTTCATCGGCATGGTCATCTTGACCGCAGCGGACATCGCGGCCAATGGCTTTGGCACCAGCGGTCTCATCGGTCCTGCCCTGTTCTTCCTGTCCATGGCAGTGCAAGGAGTCAGTGCCGCCTTCCTCGGCTCGGCACCGGCGGCAGTGGTCGGCGACATCGTCGGCGGCAGACGTGGCGGCATCGTGGTGGCGACATTCCAGATGACCTCCGACCTCGGCATGATCCTTGGACCGTTGGCGGCAGGCTTCCTGGTCGACAGTCTCGACTATGACTGGGCCTTCGGCTTCGGAGCCGCACTGTCGCTGGTTGCGGTCATCGTGATCTGGGTGATGCCTGAGACCCTTGGCCGCGTGCGCACACCTGCTCCAGCTAACGCCCAGGCGTAGGCTTGCTTCATGACCAATCCGGAAGCTGGCACCGCTCAGATCTACCTGGCCATGGGCTGCTTCTGGGGAGCTGAGGAGATCTTCTGGCTGCACGACGGTGTCGTGGGGACAAGCGTCGGCTACATGGGCGGAGATCGGGTCAGCCCCAGTTATCAGGACGTCTGCACCGGGCGTACCGGCCATACCGAGACTGTGTGCGTGACCTATGACTTGAGCAAGGTGAGCACCCTGGAGATCCTGCAGCAGTTCTGGGAGCGACATGACCCGACCCAAGGCATGCGTCAGGGCAACGACGTCGGCTCCCAATACCGAAGTGCAATCTTCACGACCACGGACGAGCAACTCGAACTGGCCAAGCGCACCCGGGATATCTACAACGCTGAACTTCTGACTCGCGGCTACGGCGAGATCACCACTGAGATCGCGCCAGCCACTGACTTCACCTACTACCTGGCCGAGCCCTATCACCAGCGCTACCTCGAGGCGAACCCCAACGGCTATCGCTGCCATTCGATGACTGGTGTTCCCCTGCCAGCTCTGGTCTAACGTGGAAATGCAGTCGACTGCGGATTCCTACGACACAGAGCTGCGCAGAGTTGTTGATCGGCTCCGGTCATTGCCCATCGCACGACTCCAATCAGCGCAAGGCCAAGTCGAGCAGTTGGCGGCACAGTTGCTCGAATGCTCGCGAGCAATGGGCAGCCCAGCTCCCGCAACAGTGCCTGAACTTGGAGCGTGGGCGTACGGCGACATGATCATGGTGCTCGGAACCGACTTGCGTGAACTTGCAGAGAATGACGATGCACTTGCTCCCGGCCTTGCCGCGCTGACCTCAGCGCGGCGGCAACTGCCCTAGTCGCGACCACCGGCGAAGATCGCCAGGAACCGAAGGATCTCCAAGTACAGCCAGATCAACGTGACCAACAGCCCAAAGGCCATCCGCCATGATTCCCGCTCGGGAGCCCCATTGGCGATGCCCTGCTTGATCGCCTCGAAGTCCAGGACCAAAGTGAGCGCGGCCAGCGCAACTCCCACCAGGCAGAGCAGCAGGCCCCAGACACCGACGCCATAGAAGCCCCAGCCACCACCGACTCCGAACAAGGCGCTGACCAGGGAAGCGATACCGATGAATGCGTAGCTGACCAGCGCAATCATCATCATCCGCATGAACTTGCCGGTGACCTTGATGACGCCAGTTCCGTAGAGAAGAAGCATCACCGCAAAGGCCGTCATCGTGCCGAGAACTGCTTGCTGCACAAGGCCTTGGTAGTTCACGGACTCCGCATAGGAGTTGTACCAAGTGCTGATTCCGCCGAGGAAGATGCCTTGAACCGCCGCATACAGGATCACCAGAATCGGTGATACCTCGCGCTTGAGCGCATTTGCGAAGCCGAGGCCGAGTCCCACTACCAATGCGATCCACATCAGGTACGGAGCAGCCTCGTAGGTGTTCCATCCCACGACAGCCATCACAACGGTGAGCGCGAAGATCCCGGTCGATTTCATGATGACGTCGGTCATCGTGACGCGCAGGCCACCACCGGCAGTGATGACAGCGAAATCCTGATCTGGGGTGGCTCCGCCACCGCCTCCGGCGTGGCTCAGAGCCGAGCGACCCTCGCTGTATGCGAAGCCAGGCTGATCAGCCTTCTCGTAACGCGAGAGCACCGGATTGTTCGACTCATTGAACCTGCTGTTTTCGGCCATGCGTAGACGGTATGTCGACAAATTCGGATTCGCAAATGACCGAGTTTCGCGTGTCGCGCGATGTGCCCCCGATGGGATTTGAACCCATACTGTGCCGGGTTTAAGCCGGGTGTCTCTGCCAGTTGGACTACAGGGGCGTGGGGAAGAGCGTATGGGGTCGCTCAGTGTTGAAGAGTGCTCACGAGTTCGCGCCGTTGGTCAGTGGCGCAGTCGATGCGCGCACCACCAGGCGCGTGGGTAACACGATCGAATCGGTGCGCATCGGCACCTCCGAATTGAGTTGCACCAGCAGGGCTTCAGCGGCGATCCGTCCCATGTCGTGCACTGGCTGTTCAACAGTTGAGAGTTCGAGCAGCTCTGACATGTCATGCCCGTCAACTCCGATGAGCGAGATGTCCCGCCCCGGTTGCAGACCATGACTTCGCAGGGCTCGCATCGCACCGAAGGCCATCTCATCTGACATGCAGAACACAGCTGTCGGGCGCTCGCGCTGGGCCAGGATCGCCGTCATCGCCTGCTCGCCTCCGGTGGACGTGAAATAGCCCAAGGCCTCCAGGCTCGGATCCACTGGCAATTGCGCCTCAGCCATGGCATCGGCGAAGCCTCGATGTCGGTCGAACTCGGCTGTGAACCGGGCTCTGGTTGCCGAGCCGGCAATCAGGCCGATGCGCCTGTGGCCGAGATTGATCAGATGCTGCGTTGCCATTCGCGCGGCGTAGACGTCGTCAATCGTCACACTCGGCACATCGTCAAGGCTCACACCGATGAGACTGGTCGGCAGATCGAGCTTGATCACATCTGCCAGCTGTTGATCCTCAGGTGGCATTGCGATGACGAGAACGCCATCAACTCGTCGACGAAGGCGCTGTGCAGGAGCGAGTCGGTGCTGCACATCTGGAGAGCTCACGGTCATGAGCAGGAGGTCGATGCCTGCACCTTGCAGGGTCGATTCAACGCCGGAGAGCACTGTGGAGAAGAACCATCGAGCGATATGCGGGGTGATCACGGCGACACTGCCGGTGCGACCGCTTGCCAATCGGGAGGCGCTGGGTGACATGACGTAGTCGAGTTCGGCTGCAGCACGCTCGACCCGGGCGCGGGTCTGCTCATCGACATTGGCCAGGCCACGCAGGGCACGGGAGACCGTTGCAGTTGAGACGCCGGCAGCCTGCGCGACATCGCGAATAGTGATGGCCACGGGTCCTCCTCTCAATCCGCCTAAAGCGATTACACGCGATGGCGGAGTAGAGGTCAAGACATCACAGTTGCCAACCTGTAAACGATGCCATCGAGAATGTCNNCCAGCGCCGATGACATCGACCCTCCCTGGGTGCATGAACGGAAGTTCTGCTCGCTCTTGGCTGCTCATTGCGAGGAACTGCCCCGTGACCGCCTCAATCTGATCCGATCGCAGCACTGATCCATGAATGGCTTCCGGGTCGTACTCCGGCAGGCCCAGCACCATGGCCGACACCGTGGTGACCGTGCCAGCGACGCCCACCACAGAACGCGCCAGCGAGAGATCTACAGCGGCCTCGGCTTGGTCGAAGGCAGCGGTGACATCCGATTGCACTTCGGCGATCTGCGTCAAGGTCGCGGGATCGGATTGAAAATGGCGCTCGGTCATCCGAACGCAGCCGATATTCACACTGACGGTGGCCTGGATCTTGACGTCCTCGTCGAACTCTCCCAGGACGAACTCCGTTGATCCGCCGCCAATGTCCACGACCAAGATCGGAGACTCAAGCTTCGGCAGCCCGCGCACAGCTCCGAGGAAGGAGAGCTCTGCCTCCTCCGTGCCACTGATGACCTCCGGCTCAATGCCGAGTCGTTCACGCACGCCGGCAAGGAATTCCGCTCGATTGCTCACATCTCTGCTCGCTGACGTGGCCACAAACCGAACCGCTCGCACTCCGTGCTGATCAATGAGTTCGCGATACTCCTCGCACGCCGCGAATGTGCGAGCCAGAGCATCTGGTGCGAACTGACCTGTGCGATCAACACCCTCGCCCAGTCGCACGATGCGCATCTCGCGGACGATCTGGATCAAGGGTCCGTGAGCTGGCACTTCGGCTATGAGCAGCCGGATCGAATTCGTTCCACAGTCGATGGCGGCCACCGGCCCGGCAGCGCAGGGGTTTGTCAGCCACCAGGCATCGACTTCGGCCAGCACCTCATCGCCGAGCGGATTGACACCAGGGCCAGCAGCGAGCGCGTGCGCCGCGAGGACATGCAGGCACTTCACTCGATCCGGCATGCCACCTGCGCTGATGCCATCGATCTCAGCGACCTCGCCGAGCTCTGCACGGCTCGCGAGGTAGTGCTCATGGGCGCGTCGATAGGCCTCGGCGAGAATCGGATCGGTGTGCAGCCGCGCTTCCATCTCGCGCATCAGACCCTGGCTCTCCAAAGTGCCGATGGCAGAAGCCAGACGCGGACAGGTCAGGTAGAAGGTGGTGGGAAACGGGGTGCCGTCGGGCAGGCGGGGCGAGGTGCGCACCACATCCGGGGCACCGCAGGCACACCGATGAGCGACGCCTTCGAATCCGCGAGCTTCGCGGCCGAGCTGTTCGGCAATCAGGTGCAGATCGTCAGAGACCACCCGTGGCCCCTGGCGTCACAATTGTCGTAGATCCCGCTTCGGGTGCCCCATTGTCGGCCTGCTGCAAGGTGCCCCACATCTTGTCCACCCATGTCTTGTGCGCTGCCGCATCGGCCAGCGACTCAGCCGCCGGGCGTCCATCGGCTCCCAAGGTCGTGTAGCCGATCTCGCCGGGCAGGACGAAGTGCAGCCGACGTCGGGCCTCTGCGGCAATGAAGGCCGGATCAGCCCACCGCTGTTCGGCAATGGTGAGGTCGGCAACTCGCTGCTGAGCCGCTTCGACCTGGGCTTGGAGCGATGCGATGTCCGCGCGCTGCGCCAGCCAGGCCCGAACAGGCACTGCCAAGGTGAAGACGAGCGCTGCGAGAACGAGCAGGAGCACCACCGCGCGACCTGTGACAGCGGCACGCCGCTTAGGCGCGAGGAGGGGAGCACTCACGTGACGATGGTCGCACGAGGAGAGAGGTGTACTAGCGAGCGAAACGCGGGAACGCGAGTGCACCTGCGTAGCGGGCAGCATCATCGAGCTCTTCTTCGATGCGCAGCAACTGGTTGTANNTGATCTGGCCGCAGTTGGTGGCCACAGCGAGGTCAGCGATGGTCGTGTCCTCTGTCTCACCCGAACGGTGCGACATCATGCAGCGGTAGCCGTTGGTCTGCGCGAGGGAGACTGCATCCAGGGTCTCTGTGAGCGTGCCGATCTGATTCACCTTGACCAGCAAGCTGTTTGCGATGTTCTCCTTGATACCGCGTGCAAGTCGCTCGGGATTGGTGACGAAGAGATCATCGCCGACCAGCTGCACACGCGATCCGATGGCATCGGTGATGTGGCGATATCCCGCCCAGTCATCTTCAGCCAGCGGATCCTCGATCGACACCAGTGGGAAGTCATCAAGCAGAGCCGCGTAGTACTCAGTCATCTGCTCAGCGCTGCGCGCAGCGCCTTCGAACTGGTAAGCCCCGTTCTCGTAGAACTCTGTCGAGGCAACGTCAAGGGCGAGGGCGATGTCGACGCCAAGCTTCAGACCTGCTGCATCCACAGCCTGAGCGATGAGTTCGAGGGCAGCACGGTTGTTGGGCAGGTCGGGCGCGAAGCCACCCTCGTCGCCAAGGCCAGTGGAGAAGCCAGCCTTCTTCAGCACGCTCTTGAGTGAGTGGTAGACCTCGGTGCCCTGGCGCAGTGCCTCGCTGAAGGTGGCCGCGCCGATAGGGGCGATCATGAACTCCTGGATGTCAACGCCAGTGTCTGCGTGTGCGCCGCCATTGAGGATGTTCAACATCGGCACTGGCAGCAGATAGGCGTTGGGGCCGCCCACGTAGCGAAAGAGCGGAAGCCCGGCTGACTGCGCAGCGGCCTTGGCGGTGGCAAGTGAGACGCCCAGGATCGCGTTGGCGCCCAGACGAGACTTGTTCGGAGTTCCGTCAAGATCGAGCATGACCTGATCAATGATCCGCTGGTCTGCGGCATCCAGCCCCAGTACGGCAGGAGCGATCTCGACTTCGACCGCCTCGACTGCGTCAAGGACTCCCTTGCCGCCGTAGCGGGCACCGCCGTCGCGGCGCTCTGAGGCCTCGAAGGCGCCTGTTGAAGCGCCCGAGGGCACGGCGGCCCTGGAGACGGTGTCGTCGTCAAGCAGCATCTCGACTTCGACAGTGGGATTTCCTCGTGAATCGAGGATTTCGCGGGCAATGACGGATTCGATGGAAGCCATGCCCGCAGCCTACGGGAGGGTGCGCAGCCTGCTCGTCCGGTCTGGGCCAACCCACACCTCAACCCGCTGCTGTACCCATTCCTTCATTTCGGTGACATGACTGACCACTCCGACAATGCGTCCGCCCGAGCGCAGCAGATCGAGTTGATCAAGCACATGCTGGAGAGATTCCTGATCCAGCGAGCCGAAGCCCTCATCGACGAACAGGGTCTCAAGTTGTGAGCCGCCGGCCTCATCGCGCACCACATCGGCCAGCCCAAGTGCCAGAGCCAAGGCGGCATAGAAGGTCTCACCGCCGGAGAGGGATTTGGGATCCCGGGCCTGCCCTGTCCACTCATCTCGCACTTTGATGCCGAGCCCCGCTTGGGCATTTCCGCGGGCCTGTTCATCGAGTTCGAAGGAGTACTTGCCCACACTCATCCGAGCCAGGTGAATGCTGGCTGCGCTCAGGACAGATTCGAAGCGGCGCTGAACCGCGTAGCTCTGCAGGGTCATGTGCCGGATGTTGATGCCTCCTCGCGCGGCACTTACGGCATCTCCCAAGGAGATCGCCGGAGCTGAGCGATCTGTGATGCGCTCGAGTTCGTTCAGTGCATCCTGAAATTCCTGAACGGGCTTGCGAGCGGCTTCAGCTGCGAATCGCAGTTCGCCCGAAACCAACTGCTGCGCCTCGAGGCTCGCAGCAGTTTCTGCTGCCTGCCGCTGGGTTCGCTCAACCCAGGCATCGACATCCTGAATCCCATCAAGAGTCGGCAAGGTGGACGTGGCCAAGGCCAAGGCCTGCTCTGCAGCGATGAAGGCTTCGAGCAGCGCGATTCGGGTGGTCAAGTCCGAAGTCAGCAACTCAGCAGAGCCGGATTCGCCAACGATTTCCACCAACTCGGCGTTCTTGCGCGCCGATTGCGCCTGAAGAAGTTCAAGGGAGGTGCGTTGTGCAGTGAGCGCATTCGATGCGACGAGAACTTCCTCGCCGAGAGTGGTCTCGCGTATCGCCAGCTGATCCAGTGACCCCCGCAATCCGGGCAATTGCGCTACTGCATCCGCCGCAGCGTCCACGGCTTGCTGTGCCTGCTCAAGTGCCTTCGGCAAGAGGACGATGTCGATCTCGTCCAGTGCTCCCTTCATCCGGCTGGCGTCCAACGCCAAAGTCGCCAACTCAGATTCGGCCTTCTTCAGTGCTTCTTGTGCTCGCTTCTCGTCCGCTGCTCGAAGCTTCAGTTCGGTCCTGAGGTCTTCGATCTGCCCATCTGTGACGAACGCGTGAGTCGTTGCAGCCGGATGTGGATGATCGATTGCCCCACAAACTGGGCACGGCTGTCCTTCGACCAATGCGCCAGCCAAGGCGGCGGCTCGACCTTGCGAGAAATTGTCGAGCATCTCGTCGAGTCGAAGGGTGGCCTCGTCCAACACCCCTGCCGCCTTGGATGCCGCTGCCGCCGCTTGACTGACAGCGCTCGAGGCCAAGGCGATCTCTGTCTCCAG
>DNXA01000262.1:0-2937 GCA_003506065.1 Actinomycetota bacterium | reverse complement strand
CACTCAGCGTCTGGATTTCCGCCTCTGCCTGTTGTTGCTCGGCCGCCCTGGCCAGGTATTCGCGTTCCCAGAGCACCCATTGCTTCAGGCTGCCGCGACTTTGATCAAGTTGAGAGATCCACTCTCGAGCCTGCGCCGAATCCACGCCTTGATCTGCAAGGTCCAGTCGCTCAATCGCGCCTGCTCTGGCCGACTGTGCCTGGTCAACGGCAGTACGAGCCGCAAGGTGACTGTCGACGCGCGCCAATTCCTCACGAGCAGTGTCGGCGGAAGCCTGCCGATCCGCGAGCTCCTTGGCCAGTGCCTCAGAGCGGCGCGTCAGCCAGCTGAGAATGGTCTGGGCGGCGGCGCCTCGCTCACTGCCAGTCGGATCGAGCACCACCGCAAGCTCTGCGTTCACCGCATCGAGATCGAGGTCTCCCAGCACCCCTCGAAGTGCGTCGCCCGCACCGCGAACAGCCTCATTGGCAGCGACCCGTTCGCCCCGCGCATCGCTCCCGGCCTTCTCCAAATCCACCTGGAGCCGGCGAAAGAACTCATCCCCGAGCAACGGCCCAAGAGCAGAGAAGCGCTCCGCCGGCTTCATGCGCAGCAACTCAGCGAACTCCCCTTGCGGGAGCACAACGAGTTGCCGGAATTGCTGTGCCGACATCCCCAGAAGATTCGAGATGTGCGCGCCGATTTCTGCAGCCTGGGTCAGTTCTGCGCGGACTACTCCCTTTCCATCGATCTCGCTCAGCACCTGAGACGCGGAAGCTGTCGTTGTTCCCTCACCGCGCGCCTTGAGTCGCTCGAACTTCGGCGTGCGTCGCAGCGATACTCGTCGATCACCAACAGAGAACTCACACTCGACGAAACTCGGTTCACCGGGGGCGCAAAAATCGCTTCGCAGCCGCGAGTCAGCGGCGTCTCGTCCTGAGACATCGCCGTACAGGGCAAAGACAATGGCATCGATCACTGCGGTCTTTCCCGCACCAGTTGGACCATCGATGAGGAACAGGCCCGAACTAGCCAGTTGATCGAAGTTGATCTCCTGGACCTCGCGGAATGGTCCGATGCCGGCGAACCTGAGTGAGTGCAGTCGCATGCCTAGTCGACCAAGCCGGTGCGCACTCGCGATACAGCATCTTGGATCAGCGTGACTTCTTGCGCTGATGGCTGTGTTCCCGTCACGTACTCAATGAACTGACAAGTGACCGCGGCTGGATCCTGCAGCGAGATAGGCGTAGTGGACGGCAACTGGCCAGGCACGAGTCCGTCCGGGGCAAACTCAAGCTGCAAGGCATGCGGAAAGCGCTGGCGCAGGCGATCCATCGGATTCTCTGGGCGGCGAGGATCGGTCAATATCGCTCGGATCCAGTGCTGTTCGACCCCTTCGTACTGTCCACTGCTCAGCAGCTCCGCGAGTTCCCCCCGGATCGTTGTCAGAGGGCGCGGTTGAGGGGTGGCGAGCAATTCGATCGTGCTGTCACCGCTCGGCTCCAAGTCGATGAGCGTGACGGATTTCTGCTGGCCTTCTTCGGAGAATGAATAGGCAAGCGGCGATCCGGCGTAACGCGCGATCACACCGCTGTCGGCTCCGACCTGCTGAGGTCGGTGCAGGTGACCCAACGCCACATAGCTGGCCCCTTCGAAGAGGGCGATCGGGGCATCGGGGATTCCACCAACGCGAACATCGCGCTCGGAGTCGCTGCTGAAGCCACCGGTGATGAAGGCATGCGACAGGACGACCATTGGCATCTCAGCCGTATGGGCCGAGCGAATCAAGGTCATCGCGGCGCTGAGCACAGCTTCGTGGGTTCTCTCGCTTTGCAGTCGCTCCGCTTGCAGAGTCGGCTCAAGGAAGGGAATGCAATAGACGGCGCATTGCTCGCCGTGCTTGCCTGTCAGTACTACAGGTCGCTCAAGGTCGCCCACGTCAGCGCGCATATGCACGCGGGCCGCCTCAAGCAATGGTCCCGCGAATCCAAGTCGCGTTGGCGAATCGTGGTTGCCGGGAATGAGGACGATGCTGGCTGTCTTGGACAACTGCACTAAAGCCCATTCGAGTAGGGCTATCGCCTCAACCGAGGGAACCGCACGGTCGTATACGTCTCCGCTGATGAGCACGGCATCGACTTCGTGTGCGCGTACTTGGTCCACCAGCCAATGAAGAAAGAAGCGCTGCTCGTCGATCAATGGGACTGAGATCAGGCTTCGGCCAAGATGCCAGTCAGAAGTGTGCAGCAGGCGCATCTCAAAGTCCGAGCAAGGACCGTACGTGCCTGGGAGCCGGCGATCCGTAACTCAACAGCAGATTGTGGATCTGACGATCTGTCCAGTCCGGGTGCATCACGCGAAGATCGGCGGCCAGTTCTTTGACCGCGAAATAGCCGACGAAGTAGGTGGGGAGCTGCCCCGCAGTGAGCAGCGCACGGCGCCATTTGCCAACTGCCTCACCTTCTTCCTGAAACCCACGATTCATCATCAGATCCAGGGCTTCCTGCTCTTCGATATCGCGTGTGTGCACGCGCACGTCAAGGATCGCGTTGATCGTCATGCGGGCCTGCATCTTCAGCTGCTGCAAGCGCAATGCCTGCGCTGACTTCGGATCATCCGATGGGCTGTATCCGGAATCAATCATGAACTCTTCCGAATACACCGCCCAGCCTTCGATGAACACGCTGCTGCGTCCAAAGGCTCGAATGCGGGCAGTGCGTTCAGCAACCCGCGAATGTGCAAGTTGCAGCACATGTCCGGGAAAGGCTTCGTGCACGGTGAGGTCGTGCAGTTGAACTGCGTTGTACTCGCGATAGAAGGAGGCCACGCGGTCTGCGGTCCAATCCGCCGGCGCAGGAGCAACTGCTACGAAGGTTGGCAACTCGGTGGATTCAAGGGGCCCCGGAGAGTCGCAATAGGCCACAGCAACACCGCGATGAATCTCGGGCATCTCAATGA
>DNXA01000179.1 GCA_003506065.1 Actinomycetota bacterium | reverse complement strand
ATGACTTCTGCTGAGTATCCGGCCCACTCCAGTTCGATGATGCGCCTTGGATCAGCGGAGACCAACCAATTGAGGACGGACGTGATGTTCGAACTCGCGGGCGACCTTTCCGTGGTTGGGCAGGTTGAGGATCGCAGTGTGCTCCGGCAAGTGGGAGTGGCAGCTCTCATGCGCCAGTCGGCGAGCATCGCAGGTGGTTCGACTGAGATGAGTCGGAACATGATCTCTGAGCGAGTCCTCATGATGCCGCGTGAATACGCAGCTGACCGTGATGTGCCGTTCAAGGAAGTGCGACGAGGTCGTTGAAGTCTCGCCTGTTCATCAGCATCCGCCAGTAGTAGCAACGTGCAGCACAATGTCGGGATGCGTCGTCGAGTTCATCTCCAATTGCTCATCTCTGCGCTGCTCGGAATTGCCGTCGGAGCGATTGCATTGCTCATCGCCCATTGGACCTACGCACCATCACTTGCGTGGGACGCGGCGGCCATCGCTTATCTCGCATTGACCTGGCGTGAGATCTGGCCACTGTCACCGGAGCAGACCAGGGAGATTGCCGCGAGCGAGGATCCATCACGAGCCTTGGATGACGTGATTGTGCTCGTGGCCGCGCTCGTCTCACTTCTCACTGTCGTCTTGGTCCTGAGTCACTTCGGATCCACACCGCAAGATGCTTCCCTGGTTCGCTCCGCCCTCGGTATCGCTTCAGTTGTGCTGGCTTGGGCTGTCGTGCAGACGGTCTATTCGGTGCGCTATGCGAAGCTCTACTACAGCAAGCCTGAAGGCGGCATCAATTTCAACTGNNTACCGCAGTATTCGGATTTTGCCTACGTCGCATTCGGTGTGGGCATGACCTTTCAAGTTGCCGATACTGATGTGCAGACCGCCAAGTTCCGCCGCGCAATTCTTGGGCACGCGTTGCTGTCGTTTCTGTTCGCGACCACCATCCTTGCAATCACGATCAATCTTGTTGCTGGGCTGAATAACTGAGACCGGACGGTCCCAAGGCCATTTCGTTTGTCGCAAGTTCATGTCAGTTATCTGTGAATCCCTCATGAATCTGATGTGCGTTGCCATTTATGGTGATCTGGGTCTCACATCTGCCCATAGCCTGCAGGAGTAGCTCGAGAATCTCGCGCACACGAATCGAGGCATCGTTATGAAACGAATATTCAGCGCAGTTGCTGCACTTGCAGTCGTCGGTTCCGGAATCGGAATGGCATCGTCGGTTTCTGCAGATTCGATCGTCAATCTCTCCGTTAAGAATGGCGTCGTCGGTGTAGCCCAAACTGTCGATGCCCTGGTCTCGGCTTCTGCTGGAGTTGGCGCTCCTGCAGGAACTGTCACCTTCTATTCCAATGGCGCTGTGATCGGCACTGACACTGTCGGTGGCAGTCAGGGTTCCAATGCCCAAATGATCTGGACCCCGAACAATTCTGGGCCGGAGACCATCATGGCCTCATTCAGCGGTGGCGGTTCTGACACAGAAACCGTCTCAGTGAATTCGGTCGACACCACCACGTCGGTCACGGCACCTGGCACGGCTGCAGCCGGCTCGCAGATTGCCTTGCAGGCGCAGGTTCGAGCCAAGCAGGGTTCATACGTGCCGACAGGCACGGTGACGTTCACTACATCATCAGCGACGATCGGCTCATCGAATCTGAACGCACAGGGCCTTGCGACCATCAACTTCACTGTGCCGACAGGTGTCTCCTCAGTGAATGTCTATGCGGCCTACGGCGGCAACGCCAATGCGAATGCATCGGGACGCAGCTCAGCTGCCAACATCAGAGTCTCCACCGTCGGTTCGACAGTGGCGCTGAGCGTTCCACAGACCAACTACCAGAACACCTCGGTGCCTCTGAGTGCAAAGATCACGCCTTCGAGCGGCACGGGTTCGGTGACGTTCACCGTTGACGGCAAGACCATCGGCACCGCAACCGTGGCAAACGGAGCGGCCTCGGTGACGTGGGTTCCCACGGCACTGGGCAATCCGACCATCAAGGCCTCCTACACAGGTGGCAATGGTGTTGCAGCATCGTCTGACAGCAAGGTCGTTGCGGTGACTCAGGCGTTGAAGGCTGATGCCATCACCGTTGATCCTGTCGGCGATCCAGGCCCAATCCTGAACGGTGCAGTGTTCGTGCTGCCCAATGGTTCTTCCATTGCGGCAACAGTGACGGCGGCTTCCGGTCTCCCGGTCAAGGTTGCCGTTACGGGACCGTGCACCTGGAACGGCACCACGTTCGCTGTGCAGGGTGTGGGCGGCAATTGCTCGGTCGTGACCACCACTGCCGGTGGCAATGGCTACTCGCCAACAACGCTGTCCTTCTCCATCTCAACTGCACTTGGCAAGCAGACAGCCACCGTTGCTGCTCCCAAATCAGGTTCATACAAGAAGGGCCGCTTCCTGACCATGGCCAAGGCTGGCACGGTCACCAACCTCAACAAGGCTCTGACCTGGAAGGTGACTTCGGGTGCATCCAAGTGCAAGCTCTACCGGAGCGCTGGTGCAGTGAAGCTGAAGCTGGTCAGTCGCGGGCATTGCTGGGTGCAGGCCTTTGCGCCTGCAGTGCCTGGGCAATGGTCATCGTTCCTGACCAAGCGCAGTTACAACGTTCGGTAATTCGCAGGACTGGAAGCGGAGCGAGGGCAAAGCCTTCGCTCCGCTTCCTTGTCTGCCCTACTGGGCAGTGACGATAAAAGTGAAGGTTGCCAGATCGGTCGAGCCATCCTTGGCAATGACCTCGCTGATGCCTGCTGCAAGTGCCTGACCTCCAGCCACGGTTCCAGATTCTCCATCACCTTGTGCAGCCGTGGCCGTGAAGACCAATGGGTCGCTGGAGTCAAAGACTGAGCCCTCGCGGAAGCCTTCGAAGATGACGGCCTGACCTACGACCAAGGACTGGGTTGACCCATCATCGTCCGCAGTCACCTGAACAGGTGACCAGGTGCTTGGGTCACCGCCGACCAGTTCACTTGCCGATGGGCTCGCCGTTGGGGTGGCTGATGCTGTGCTCGCCGTGTCGCTTGGCTCGCTGGACGAACAGGCAGAAATCCCAAGAGCAAGCAGGGCTATGACAGCGAACGCTGGAACAGTCGTCTTGGTGAGGCGCATGGGGACTTCCTTCGCGTGAGCAATGGCGTGAGCAATAGTTGGGGCATCAGCAGGTTAACCCCCATCAGTACCTAGGCCGCATATTCAACGCAGGCGATGCGGGCCTCAACGATGGCGGACTCCGCCTGACTCAGCGTGGTCCTTCTCAAGCGGACAGCATGGACGCTCACCTGAAGCTGCTGGGCGAGTTCAGCATCAGTGGCGCACCACCCGACGAGATCGGCCAGGGCGGCAACCGTGATGAGCCGTCGCACGGCCAAGGTGTCAGCCTCGGCCTCCTGGCGGCGGCTGAACCATTGCAGCGGGGTGGGGGAGTGATGGAGATCAAGGTGGGCGATTTCGTGCGCCAGGCTTGTTCGGCGTTGAGTCGGGGTCAGTTCGCGCGAGAACAGGATGAGCGATTCACCCGGAATGACCGCTGCCAGCGCGGGGGATAGATCAGCCAATTCGACTTGGACATGTGGGAATCGCATTTCGAGGTCACGCTCGGGCTCGTAGTTCATGGCATACCTCGGATTGCATGGGCGAAGGCAATGGGGCAGTCGAGCTCGTGACTGTGGTGCTAACTGCTGCGAATCTCTCGTGCTCTGCGCAGTGCGGCGTCAACAGCGGCTGCTCTGACTTCAGCTTGCTCGTTTGCACTGAGTCCTTCGAGTGCGGACTCAGGCAGGTTCAGGAGCACACTCTGCTCGCCAGCACTGACATTGATGTCGGCGTATCGCGCCTTGCCACCGGCGAGGATTTCTTTGACATTGCCGGGAGCCAGGCCGTACCACTGTTCGATCTGCACGAGGGTGGCCGCGTTGTAGTTGTCGCGGCGCGCGTTCTCAATGTCGTTCAGGACGCGGTCATGGCTGATGCCCTTGGCCCGGATGAGTTCGGATCGCCGAGTGAAGCCCTGATGGACCCGAGCCTGGATCAATTGCTCGGCGAGGTTGCGCCAATCCTGCATAGGTGAACTCTGTAGTGAATCGCTATGAATCGTCAAGTGGGCATTGTCCCCAATTGGGATGAGGAATCCAGAATCACTATGAAGTGCTGAACGGCCGGTTGGTACCCCACTGCTACAAGCGGTTGTCTCTGTGGGTAGTATTCATGGCCAAGGTTTTCAGGTTTCATGGCAATTCATTACGATGCACTCATGCGTGAATCCAAGGTCAGGCAGAACGGACCCGCGATCCGGGATATCCGTCAGCACGAGGGCTTGTCAGTTGCCGAGCTCGCAAGCCGGGTGAGCCGGACAATCCCGCTCTCCGAGCCACATCTTCGCAACATCGAAATGAACTGAAGTCAGCCAGCACCGCACACTTGGCAGCGATCGCGAAGGAACTCAACGCCTCTCTTGAATCCCTTCGGCGAGTCCGCAGCGACACTGAAGATTCGCTCGTGACCACCGACCGAGTGGTGTGAACCTTGGGTTCAGCCTTTGAAGTCGTCGGGAATGCGGGAGCTCTGGTCACACCACAGGCAGGCTGATCCTGAACTGGTCGGCCGCTCAACAGTCATGGAATGCCGAGGAACGCTGCGGCATGACGGCAAGCGATGTCAGCACCATCATGTGCTCGCCCAACTATGAAGCCTCTGTGGATGTCTACGCCCGCAAATGTGCCGGGGTGGCGCAATGGCACAGTGGATTGCATCACGACTGGCAGCCGGCAATTGGCGGTGAGCGGTGTTTGATTTGGGCCCGAGATCGCGCAGTCTCGATGCGCCGCCTGGGTCTGCTTGCACACCGTGACCGTTCTTGGATGCTGGCCTCCATCGATCAACTCGTGGACGATTGCAGTCTTGGTGGGCAGTGCGCAGTTGAATTCAAGACCTGCCAGATCGCAGGGCTCGAGCATCAGTGAGATGGCATTCCGTACGCCATCCTCGTACAGTCGATGTGGCAACTGGCGGTGTCAGGGCTTCATCACCTTCACTTGGCCGTGCTGACCCAGGGCGAGGGATGTGAGAACTACACCGTCTTTCCCGATGCACCGGTGATCGAGCATCTCATTGCCGTGGCGGGCCCACTGTGGCAGTGCGTCGTGGATCGCATCCCTCCCATCGTGCCCATCACGCAGGTCGCGGGTGAGGATTTCTGTCACATGTGATGGTGTGCCAAGCGCGATAGGCAACTTCCACCCTCAACTCGATGGTCGATTCAATTTGCCGCAGACGTGGGTTGGCGGCTGGGCATCAGCGGAGCACACGTCTTCATTGCCGCTGAGACCTTGGGGTCACTCGGATCAAGATCGGTGCGAGTCTGGCCCGTCGTGGGCATCGTGACTCCATTGTCGGTCAGGCAGGAGTTGTAGGCCTCGAATGCTGTTGACCCAATGCCTCCAGTGCCGCCGGGAAAGCCGCCACCGAAGTTGCCGCCGCAGGCCTGCATCGCCTCCTGCATTGCTTGCTGATCGACTCCGTCAGGCATTCCTGGGCCTGCACCTTCACCGGATTGCGGAGCGCCGGTGGGTGCTCCCGTTGGTGGAGCAGCGTTGGG
>DNXA01000003.1 GCA_003506065.1 Actinomycetota bacterium | reverse complement strand
ACTTCTGTGGTCGAATTCCGAGCGTGACGACACCGGATGGCTCTCCTGCGTCGGAGCCGATCGATGACGACGACATCGGTGACACCGGGCTTCCCAAGGATCGTCCCCGAGGGATCATTCGCAGAATCATCTCGGGGTTTCTCTCCTACGGCGTCGTCATCATCGCTCTGCTCTTCTTGTTCAGCAAGATGGAGGGCGCCGAGAACACCGGCGACGCACTCACACTGATCACCTGGCAGCAGCTGGTGATTATCAGTCTCCTGGGCGTCTTCAATCTCTTCACCAACTGGCCTCCGTTTGTGGCCGTCCTTCGTGGACTTCGCTTGCGCGAGGCTGCTGTGACCAACACTGCCTCCGCAGCACTGTCGAACACAGTGCCTGAAGGCGGCGCGATCGCCACCGGCCTGAACTTTGCGATGTTGCGCTCGTGGGGCTTTGCACTTGACGACATCACTTCGGAAGTGATTGTCACCGGTGTCTGGTCACAGATGACCAAATACATCCTGCTTGCCGCCTCACTGGCTGCAGTCTCCATCTACGGACCCGCGCCAGAGAACACTGCCTGGGTAGCGCTGATTGTCCTCGTCCTGGTGGTCATCGGAGCAATGGTTCTTGCACTGATCCTGCGGAGCGAGGGCTTTGCTCGCAAGCTCGGCGGGTTAACCAATGCCGCGCTCCGCTTGGTGCGCAAGATCATCAAGCGGATGAAGCCACCTGACATGACAACTGAGATTCCACGATTCCGCTCGCAGATGGTCCAGAGCCTGAGAACCTGCTGGTGGCGACTCACGGCCACGATGGTGTTCTCGCAGTTGACCGTCTGCTTCGTGCTTGGCGTTGCATGCCGCATGCAGGGCTTGGGTGTCGACACCATCTCCTGGTGGACGATCATCCTGGCCTACAGCTGCGTCACGCTCGCCTCGCTCATCATCCCCACTCCAGGCGGGCTCGGTGTTGCCGAGGTCGTGCTCGTCGCGGTACTCGGCTTCGGACTGCCTGCATCAGATCAGACTGCGATCTTGGCCGCTGTGATCCTCTACCGTTTAGCGACCTTCCTGGTGCCAATCCCGATTGGCCTGGTCACCTATCTGTACTGGCGTCGATCAACAAAGTGGCGTCGACCCGTTGACTCACGACGCATGTACCCCCAAGCCGCATAAGCCTGAGCAATTATTCGGCCGTCAACAACGCGCAAGCGGCAAAGCCTCCGACCGCATTGCTGACCACACCGACCTTTGGATTGTTCGGCAAGGCTCGATCACCTGCAGTGCCTCGCAACTGTCGGGTCACTTCGATGAAGAAGTTGGCGCCGTGGCGTCTTCCGACGTTGCAGGCACCACCATCGGTGTTGGTGGGCAGAGAGCCGTCAATGCCTGTGGCGCCAGATCGAATGAATGGTCCGCTCTGGCCCTCTTCGCAGAAGCCAAGCGCTTCCATCCATTGCATGGCGATGAAAGTGAAGCCGTCATAGAGACCAGCCGTCTGCACATCCTTCGGCTTCAGATCAGTTCGACTCCACATGCGCTTGGCTGCCATCCATGGTGAAGAGTGAGTCATCTCCTTCACCAGACTGAAGTCAGCTGCTTCTGTGGTTCCGTTCGCCCACGCCTCAAAGAACACCGGCTTGTGCTTGAGATCCCTGGCTCGCTCCTCGGTGGTGAAGATCAGGGCACTGGATGAATCGATCGGATAGTCGCAGTCGAGCATATGCAAGGGCTTGAAGATGTAGCGCGAGTTCATGTAGTCGTCCATCGTCAACTCGTCAGTATGGAATGCCTCCGCTGGGTTCCTTGCCGCAAATTTGCGCTGAGCGATGGCCATCGCGCCGAAATCCTCTTCCGTGCTGCCGTATTTGGCCATGTGACGCTGCATGTAGAACGCAGCCCACGAAGGCCCCCCTACGCCGTATGGCGCCACCAGTTGACCCGGGCCCGGCACTTTCGCATTGGGATCAACCATGTCCAGGGTTGGACCTGCGGCCCCACGCTTCTGGATGGTGCGAATCGTCAGCACGGTCTCTGCAGAGCCTGATGCGATGGCTGCAATTGCGTGCATCGCCGCGACACTGTAGGCAGCGCCATCGACTGAGGAGGAATAGAAAGCAAGATCTGGGATGCCCAGCATCGCAGCAGTATGTGTCGAGCTCACATACTGATTCGGAGCGCTGTGGACGACAATGCCGTCAATATCCTTCGCTGTGACTCCGGCATCGAGCATTGCTGCTGCACTCGATTGGGCCGTGAGCACGTCGAGCGACAGTCCGGTGTTCCGCCCGACCGTGGAGTACCCGTACCCAGCGATTGCAACTCGAGGCATCTTGGCCATGCTCGATCCTCCTTCGATCATTGGCTTGTTGGCACTGAGTATGAAAGGGCGGGAGCCTTCACTCCCGCCCTTTCATGAAATTCACTGCGGCAGTTTGACCCTGTAGACGCCGGCCGCGTTGTCCTGCACGATCTTGCGCCGAACTTCCGGACTCAGATCCCGCGTGACATCGGCGAAGTGATCACGGGAGTTCGGGAACAAGCAGGTCGGATGCGGGATATCTGTCTCGATCATCACGTTGTCCACGCCGACGTCATCGAGGATCTTCATTGCAGACCGCTCGAACCAGCTCATGACATAGACGTTGCTGCGGAAGTACTCCGTAGGACGACGCTTCTGCAGGCCCCTCTCCTCCTTGGTCGTGACCATCTCATCGAGCTGGTATTCGCAGGCCTCGAGCATGAACGGCACCCACCCGATCCCGCTCTCAGCCGACACGACCTTCACATTCGGATAGCGCTCGAAGATGTCGCTCATGATCAGGTTGGTGATGATGCGGGCATTTGACATGTAGAACTGCGTAGCCAGGATCGCCAGACGACGCTGTGGGCCAAATGACTGCCAGAAGATGTCTGACATTGGTGAATCCGTGATGCCCTGACCCTCACCCAAGGGCACAACACTGCTGCCGATGTGGAAATTCAGCACGGTCCCCATGTCATTGGCCAGCGACCACATTGGGGCAAAGTAGGGCTGATCAAGATCGGGTAGGCCGATCAGGTGCGGCTTGTCAGTCAGCGTGAATCCGCGGATGCCCTGCTCATGAAGACGCGTCATCTCCTTGAGCGTGAGATCCATGTCCCACACGGGAAGGATCGCCTGTGGCAGCAGCCGATCACCTGACTCGCGCTGTGCATCGAGCATCCCGTCGTTGTAGACCCGGCTGACGATGTTGCGGAACTCAACGTCGTCAATAGACATGACTGCATTGGAGGCGAAGCCGATCGAGTTCGGGAACAGCACCTCGGCATACACCCCTTGACGTTCCATGATGTCCAGACGCCCAGCCACCGTCCAGCTCGAAGGGTCGATCTCCTCGACCGGAAGCGACAAGGTGCCCAGCACCTTCTCGAACTTGTTGTTGATCGTGCTGCCACCGATGCCGCACCAGTACTTGCCATTGATCGTCCATACGGTCTGACCGTTGAGAACCTCCCACTTGGGCATGCGGTCCTTGTAAGCGGCCGGAGCCCGCGAGGTCCAAAGATCTGAAGGTTCGCAGAAATGGCAATCGGCGTCGATGATCTTCAGGTCGCCCATGATTGCCTGTGTGTCCAATAGTTTCTCAGCCATAAGAGTGCTCTCTCCTGTATCTGTTCCATGAAGCAGAAGTCGGATTTGCTTGGGATATGGGTGGTTCACCTGAAGCGGCTCGCCGAATTCGGGCGGCACACTTCACTTAGCACTTCGAACCTAGCAACGCATGGCACCGAACACCGGGCACTTGAAGAAGAGGCTTTGGAGCCAGATCCCGGCAAATCTCGCATTCGTGGACAAGCTGACTTGCCCGGCCTACACATCCGGCGCGAGTACTGGAGTGTCCTTTCGCAGAGTTTCCCCG
>DNXA01000210.1 GCA_003506065.1 Actinomycetota bacterium | reverse complement strand
GCGATGAACACTGTCCTTGAGCAGGTCGAACTCGACTGCCAACTCGCGAATGCGCCCACGCACGCCAGTCAGCGTCTCATCGCGGCTCTTTCGAAGTCGTTCTGCGGCAGTGCGCTCATTGCTGGCAATGGCAACGGAAGCCTCTGTGCGAGCAAGCGCCGCTCGTGCACCGGTGAGGACAGCAACAGCGACCGTGAGATCGCGAGCTCGCTGCTCTCGACGATGAACTGCAGCAACACGTGACTCACGTTCCGATGCTGCGGCTCGCTCCAGTTGATCGGCACGAATCCCGACCGCGGCAAGGCGCTCTTCACCAGTGCGCAGCGACAACCGGGCCTCGACTTCGTACGCTCGAGCAGCGACTGCTTGCTGGCCCAGTTCATCGCGCTGGTCAACGCCGAGATCTGTGTCAGGCTCACTGTGAGCCGCTGCGAGTCGAGCAACGAGCTCGTCGTGCTGGGTCACGTCAGCTGCGCTGGCAATCTCACCCGCGGCCAACGCTGAGGCAAGACGTTCGACCTCGGCGCTGGCTGATCGAGCAATCTGTCCGAGCTGGCCCAGCTGTTCGGCAACTGCGGCCATTCGCGCATCGGATTCATGCAGGCCTGACAGGGTTGCCTCGACCTGGGCTGCAGCCTGAGCTTGAGTCTGTCGAGCCGCCACCATGTCAAAGCGTGCGCGCTCAGATGCATGCACTGCCTGCTGCAAGGCAGTCGAGGTCTCGTCATAAGCAGCTTGCACTTCGAGCAGGCTCAATGTGCTCTGCGAACCGCCGTGCACCACGTCGCGCGCGAAGATGTCGCCGACAGGTGTGACAAAGGTGAACTCTGGATGCAGCTGGGACTGTGCCGCGGCCTGCTCGACATCGTCCACCAGCACAACACCGTTCAGGAAGCGATCAACTGCGGCGCTCAGCGCCTGCTCGCAGGTGACATGCTCGCGAAGCCAACGCCCTACAGGTGGCGCCCCAGGAACCGTCGCGGAACCCAGATGATCATGCGAGGCAATGACCAGCGCAGCACGGCCGGCATCACGCTCCTTGAGGAGGATGAGGGATGTCACCGCCTCTTCAACACCGCGCACGACAACCGCATCGGCCAGATCACCGAGAATTGCAGCTACAGCCGCTTGGGCACCGGACGCGATATGCAGCTGCGAGGCCAAAGTTCCGAGCATCCCCGGAAGCCGATCCCCTTCGGCGACGAGCACGCCGCCGGCATCCTTGCGCATCAATGACATCGAAAGAGCTTCCAGGCGTGCCGACAGGGCAGCCCGCTCTCGCTCGCTGCGCGCTTCAACGCCACGCAGACGCTCGACCTCCGCGTCGGCGGCCGCGAGCGCGGATTCGGCATCCTCGTGTCGCGCATCCAGTCCCAGTTCGCCCTCATCGAGACCGGCAACCTGCACCTCGATGGACTGGAATTCAGACATCGCCTGTTCGCTGCGGGTCTTGGCCTCGCTGATGGCTGCGCGCAGTCGCTCGAGTTCATGTGCCCGAGCCTCGACGCGGGACTGGGCAGCGTTGACCTGCCCGGTAAGTCGAACCAAGCCCTCGCGACGATCTGCCGCGGCTCGTTCAGCAGTGGCTACCCGGCGTTCTTCAGCAGCGAGCGCCTCTTCGGCACCCTGTCGTGCGTTGGCCGCACCAGACAGACCGTCGCGGGCGGCCTCTACCTCGCGTCCCAGCTCGAACTCCTGAGATCGAAGGCCCCGAGCCTCGGCATCCAACTGCTCTGGATCACGTCCGGGATGCTCATCGACGGGCTCCGGCTGAAGATTGCGGACCCGCTCAGCGGCCAACTGCACCAGACCATGAAAGCGTTCGCGCAATCCGTTGACGGAGAACCAGGTCTCCTGCGCTCGTTCAAGCCTGGGAGCATCGGCAAGGGCTTCCTGCTCGGCTGCAGTCTCCTGCTCGCGCAACTGCGTGAGGGAAGCCTCCACGGTGATCTGCCGATCTCGCAAGGCTGATTCATCGGCCACTTCAGCGGCCAGCGCCTCGCGCATCTGGACAAGATCATCAGCCATGATCCGCAGGCGCGAATCACGGACATCGGTCTGGATCACCACAGCTCTGCGCGCAACCTCTGCCTGTCGTCCCAATGGCTTGAGCTGGCGTCGCAGCTCGGTCGTGAGATCCTGCAGCCGAGTGAGGTTGGCCTCCATCGAGTCCAGTTTGCGGAGGGCTTTCTCCTTGCGCTTGCGATGCTTGAGCACTCCCGCGGCCTCTTCGATGAAGCCGCGGCGGTCCTCGGGTGTGGCCTGCAAGATGGTGTCGAGTTGGCCTTGTCCCACAATCACATGCATCTCACGGCCGATACCTGAGTCACTCAGGAGCTCTTGCACATCCAGCAGTCGGCAGGCTTGGCCATTGATGGCGTATTCGGAGCCGCCGTTGCGAAACAGGATGCGCGAGATGGTGACTTCGGTGTATTCGATCGGCAGGGCGCCATCTGAGTTGTCAATAGTGAGCGAGACCTCGGCGCGACCCAACGGCGCTCGGCCCGAGGTGCCCGAGAAGATGACATCCTCCATCTTGCCGCCACGCAAGGACTTGGCCCCCTGCTCGCCCATCACCCAGGCCAGCGCGTCCACGACATTGGACTTGCCGGACCCGTTGGGGCCCACGACACAGGTCACGCCCGGCTCGAAATGCAGGGTCGTTGAGGAGGCGAAGGACTTGAAGCCCTTGA
>DNXA01000265.1:4921-5077 GCA_003506065.1 Actinomycetota bacterium | reverse complement strand
GTCGTTGGCAGGGCCTGCGGCGTCATTCATCCTCCAACAGCGCGACGGCCCCACACACGAGCCCGCAGTCTATGACTGCGCCACATGTGACGAGCGCGACAGCAGGCCACGGAAGGCGGGTGAAGCGGATGCCTTGACGTATTCTGGACGACCGGC
>DNXA01000265.1:1425-4883 GCA_003506065.1 Actinomycetota bacterium | reverse complement strand
ACAGCTGCTCTCACCACGATCGGCGTGATCATCGCCGTTTTCGCGCTGCTCATGGTCGGGCTCTCCAACTCGGCCCGAGCCGGCGAGACACTGCCCGGAGACACGCCAACACCAGTGGGGACCTCCGACTCAGCGGGGCCAACGCCCAACGCGGCACCAATAACTGAAGGCTCGATCTCGGACATCAAGAATGTGGTGCTCCTGCTCGCCGATGATCTCGACTGGACCGCCTTCAATCAGGTTCCACGCCTCGCTGCATTGAAGGCTGCAGGCACCACACTCACCGACTTCGTCGTGACCAACTCCCTGTGCTGTCCCTCGCGCACCTCGTTCATGCGCAGCCAGTTCGTCCACAACCACCGCGTTATCTCCAACGTCCAGGAGACCGGCGGCGGCTGGCCGAAGTTCTATGCACGCAACCTGCAGGATGACTGCCTCCCAACTTGGCTGCAGAAGACCGGCATCAACACTTCACTCTTCGGCAAGTACCTCAATGGATTCCCGNNAAGAATCAGGCCTACAAGGGTGTCGACTACACGCTGAACGTCAACGGCACCCTGCAGAAGTATGGATCGGCGCCCAATGAATTCCTGAACGATGTACTGACCTTGGATGCCGCGCAATATCTATCGAAAGTGCAATCACCATTCTTCATGGAGTTCGCGCCATACAACCCTCATGCCCCTTTTCCGGTATCCCCACAGAACACCCAAACACATCTCACCGATGTCCAGCCCCGGGTGCCGTCCTTCAATATCAAGGGCACCAATGAAGTGAGCTGGCTCGAGAGCCAGCCAATTCTCACCGCCAAGCGCGTGGCCAATCTCGACAACCTGTGGCGCAAACGCTTGCGCTCTGCTGAGTCTGTGGCCGATTCCTATGACGCTCTCCGNNGCGCAGCTCAAAGCATCCGGCCATCTCGAGGACACCCTGATCATCGTGACCTCGGACAACGGTTACCACGCAGGAGTCCATCGACTCTCCACCGGGAAGCAATCCGCCTTCCGTGAGGACGCCGTCGTGCCAGCAGTGTTCGTCGGCCCGGGCATCGCCCAGGGATCAACCATCAGCAAGACGACTTCGATGGTTGATCTCGGGCCGACCATCAGCGAGATCTTCCAAGCACCGACTCCGAACTTTGTCGATGGCCGGAGTCTGATGCCGCTNNTCTCGCGTCGTGGCGCCGACATTCCATGCTCTTCGCAGCGAGCAGTGGCTCTATGTCGAGTACGTGAACCAGGAGATCGAGCTCTATGACCTGGTGAATGATCCTTACGAGATGAACAATGTTGCGCGCTCAACAAACCCGGTGATTCTTGGTCAGCTCCATGCCCAGCTTGATGCGATGAAGCATTGCACCGGGGCAAGTTGTCGTGTCGCGGACAGCATGCCCAATGGGGCAATCAGCGCGCCAGCATTACTTGTTCAATGATGCGTCGTGCTGCTTGACCATCGTCGAAGCTGCAGAACTTTGCACGGAAATCTGCTAGCCGATTCAGATTGTCCTGATGCTCGAACTCGCGATTCACAAACAGTNNCGACCAACTCCGCCTGATTGACCGCCACGGCACCAGGCGGACTTGCAAGCAGATCGAAGTAGGTGCCCCGCGCCTCTTGGTAGGCCTCCCAATCGTCGGCGAAGATCACGATTGGACGATTGAGCACAGCGAAATCGAACATCACACTCGAGTAGTCAGTGATCAACAGATCCGATGCCAGATAGCAATCCACGATTGACGGGAGCGAGGATCCGTCAATCACCCGGCCAGAAGCCACCAGATCGTTGATACGCGGACCAAGGCTGGTGGTGTGGTGGGCCCGCACTATGAACACAAAATCATCAGGGAGATGCTCGATCAGATCGGAGAAATCGATGCGCAGCGAGGTGTCGCCCTCGACATCGCGATAGGTCGGCGCATAGAGCACCACTGTTTGATCCGGGCGAAGTCCAAGGCGGACTCGACTGGCAAGCGCATCCTCAGCAGTTGCGTTGACGAGCACGTCGTTGCGTGGATAGCCATATTCGAGCCAGCGGTACGAGCACGGGTACGCGTGTCCCCACATCTCGGTGGAGTAGGCATTCGAACTCACGGCGAAATCCCAGTTGTCGCTGCGACGAAGGAGATCCACGAATTCCTGCCGACTTCGTGCTGCGTCGGGAGCAACGATGCGGTTGCCTTTTCGCGGTGCGACTCGCTTGGGATCGATGGCCGTGCTCGCGACATCGTGGCCCATCACATCGAGCCCGCAATGCTTGAGCGGGGTTCCGTGCATGGTCTGGATCATGAGCTGGCCTGGTCGCTTGACNNAAGGCGCCGGGAAAATTGACGTTGTTGACGAAGTACTTCGCACGGGCGAGCACCACCCACTGCTTCAAAGAATTGGGCGCGACATGGGCAACTCCAGCAGGGAGCCGATCGGCCTTGTCCTTATCCATGATCCACACTGCTTTCAGGTGTGGAGCAACAATCGGCAGAGTGTCGAAGATTGCCCTCGGATTGCATCCGAATCCAGTGCCCCAGTACTCCGAGAACACGACCAGGCTCTGATCGATCGGCCGCATCCGGGCGAATACGTAATACAGGCGACCAACGGCGCGCACCTTGCGGATCGCGCGACGCACTGGCCAGTAGATCCGGCCGATGAACCGCCGAGCGGGAGCACGTTTCTGATCAACCCAGCTGTAGAGCGCAAATAAGGAGTAGGACTTTCGCTTGAACAGTCTGGCCCGGATATTGCTCGGCCGATTCTGTGTGTGGTCACCCTCAGTCGCTGGCGAATGGCGCTCGACAGAGGTGGAAGCCTGCTCGTAGAAGCGTCGACGCTCTGAGTTCGCCAGACGACCACCGTGCTGAAGGATGATGACGTAGTGGTTGACCATGATGTCAAACAGGTGCCTGCGCATTCCTTCGCTGATCTCGATGCGGTCCGCTTCGGCAAACACCCGGTCGTACTGCGCGAATACGTCGAAGTGCCGTGGGCTTGTCGTACCGAGGATGTTTCCCGACCGCCGTTGGCGATACAGCAGCACCACTCGGTTCAGTGAAACCGCGGTGCTTGCATTGAGAAGAACGGTGTACGTGTACGAAATATCCTCGTAGAGACCNNGTGTGGAAATGCACATTGAGTCGTTGGAGGAAATCGCGGCGATAGGCCTTGTTGCACGCGATCGGAAGCAGGTTGAACAACCGCCGGTGCTCCTGTGGTCGGAAGACACCCACGGAGAGATTTGCCAGGAGCTCCCCGCCCCAGCTGACTGCCTGACGGCCATCCCACCAGACCCGCGAATAGTTGTACACCAACACCTCAGGCAGGTCATTGACCTGCAATTTGTCGGCAATCGCCTTCAGGGACCCAGGGGCAAAGGTGTCATCGCCATCGAGAAAGAGGATGTATTGGCCGGTGGCCGCCGCTACACCGGCATTTCTCGCCGGCCCCAGGCCGACATTGGCCTCCAG
>DNXA01000265.1:0-1371 GCA_003506065.1 Actinomycetota bacterium | reverse complement strand
CTGTTCGATCACTGATTCCAAGCAGGCGCGGATGTACGACTGCACGTTGTACACCGGAACGATGATGGAGAAGAACGCCATGAAGGTTGACAATAGGCCTTCCCCTATGGCGCTCCTGCGCAAGTGCGATCAGGAGTTTCACGAGTTCGCTGTAGTAGGCTCAGCGGGTGAATTTGGGATCGGAAGACTGCCTCAATCCAGTACTCGTAGGTGGCACCGGCCGCAGCGGTTCGACCATCCTCGGGCAGATTCTTGGGCACCATCCTGAGTTGATGCTCACCGATCCACCAGAGATCAGATTCCTCGCCAATGACCACGGCGTTGCTGAGGCACTGACCATGGCCCAGGGTTCATTCCGGCACCGTTTGCGCTCAAAGCGCGAAGCCCGGCTGTGCGTGGATCGCACCAAGACCCTGTGGTTCTGGCGAGCGGCCAAGATCGGGCTGCACACCTCTATCAGCATTGAAGAGCTCAGCGCGCTCGGTGAGACCTACCTCGCTGAGTTCGGCAAGGACCCCGTTGCCGCCTCGCAGANNGTTCACCTACGCGATCATGGCCAAGGTGGCAGTTGAGGCAAAGGGTCGCCGTTGGGTCGATACAACGCCGGCAAATGCCCGTATTTCTGAGCAGATCCAGCCGATCTACCCACAATCGCAGGTCATCGCCATGATTCGTGATGGTCGCGACGTCGCTGCGTCGTTCGTCGAGCAGAACTTCGGTCCAAATGAGATCTTCGCCTCCTTGCGTCAGTGGGAGAAGCGAACCCTCCTGATCCACCAGGCCACCCTGGCAAGTGCTCCAGGTCGCTGCATCATTGTCGACATGCTTGATCTCGTTGATCGTGAGCGAGAGCAGACCCTGCAGCGCATCTGCGACTTCCTCAACGTGCCTGTCGATCCCGGCATGAAGGCCTGGTTCGACGAGACCGTCAATGCTGAGAATGCCCATGTCGGACGCTGGCGCACCCAGTTCGACTCNNCAGACCACTTTGGAGATTGATCGCGTCTACGCGGAAATGGTCGAGCAATTGCGCGCCCAAGGAGTCCAGATCCCCCTTGTCTCATAGGACAATCAGCATTCGGCCAGGAGTGCCGGGCCAAGCAGAACTGAGCAGCCCTCGTAGGGTGAGAAACACGATGATCAAGGCAGGGACCAGATGAGCGAAGTTGCGCAGACGAAGGCGCGGCCCGTCCATGTCTTCCTCCCGCATCGCGCCGGCCTGCCTCGTCTCAGCACCTACTTTGTGACCCTCTGGCGACGACGCCACTTTGCAATCGAGCTCTCCCGGGCTTCGATGCGCGCAGCACACACCAATACCTTCTTTGGCCAGTTCTGGCTGGTCATCAGCCCCGCACTGAATGCAGCGGTGTA
>DNXA01000116.1:1047-3750 GCA_003506065.1 Actinomycetota bacterium | reverse complement strand
AGTACGCCGCGGCTTTTCCCAGGAAATCATTGTCCTTTTGCAGCTCAACGACGTGCTTGCGCAACCTGACCAGTTCAGCGCGTTCCGCGCCCGTCAACGGCTCCAACTCAGTTCCCTTCGATGCCCCGATACGGCGACGCTCATCGCGGACCCACGTGCCCAGCGACTGCTCACCGACATTCAACTCCCGAGCGACCTCCGCAATCGAGCGACCCGAATCGATGACCCGACGCGCGGCCTGGACCTTGTACTCCATAGTGAACTTCCTGCGACTTACAGACATGACAACATCCTCCCGGTCCGACCCGCAGGCCGAACAGATTGACGTGTCCACTTTTACTGGGGAACCTCATCAGATCTAGCGGTCCTGGATCTCCCATTTGGAGCCATTCAGCATTCCGTCACCCAAGCCCGCAACCCCCGGGCTTCGGCCTTAGACCTGGGTGCGGTGGAAGTTCGCGTAGGACTTGCTCGGCGTCGGACCGCGCTGGCCCTGATAGCGGGAGCCGTACTTCTCAGAGCCGTAGGGATGCTCAGCCGGGCTCGACAGCCTGAACAGGCACAACTGACCGATCTTCATGCCCGGATACAGCACGATCGGCAGATTCGCCACATTCGAGAGTTCAAGGGTGACGTGCCCAGAGAAGCCCGGATCGATGAAGCCAGCCGTGGAGTGAGTGAGCAGCCCGAGTCGGCCAAGAGAGGACTTGCCTTCAAGCCGCCCGGCAATGTCGTCAGGCAAGGAGACGATCTCGTAGGTCGAACCGAGAACGAACTCACCTGGATGCAGGATGAAGCCCTCCTCGCCCTCTGGCTCCAGGAGTCGGGTGAGTTCAGGCTGTTCCATCCGGGGATCAATGAACGAGTACTTGTGATTCTCAAACACCCGGAACCACCGATCGAGCCGAACATCGATGCTCGAGGGCTGGATCATCGCCTCACTGAACGGCTCAACGGCAACGCGGCCACTCTCCAGCTCGGCCCGGATATCTCCATCAGATAGCAGCATGAGATGAGGCTACCGATCAACTGCCCGGACTTCGCGGCCAGCGGTACCGAAAACGCGTCACCTCGTGCTAGCAGCCACGCTAGTTTGGCGAATACGAAGAAGGGGTGGCAGTGACATTTTCGACCATGGGATTGGCTGCGCAGGAGCTGCCGCCGACAGTTGACGAGATCGAGGTGACTGAGCAGCGCTTCGTCAACGACGCTGGGCTTGAGATCGTGATGAGCCAGTACGAGCCAATCGGGGTTGATTCGCCGGTGGTGTTGTGGTGCCTTCCCTGCGGGGGATGCTCGCGCAACTACTTCGACTTCAAGGTTGAAGGCGCCAATCCAGGCTCCTACAGCTTCGCCCGCTATTTCGCTCGTCGCGGCATAACGGTCATCACTGCTGACCACATCGGGGTCGGCGACAGCACCCACATTCCCCACGACCCTGAAGTCACCACTGCGAACTTCCTGGCCGATCGCATGCATGAGGCCGTAGACGGATTCAGGCAGCTGCCGAAATTTTCGGGTAAGCCTTTCGTCGGCGTCGGGCATTCCTTTGGTTCAGGCATGCTGCTAACCCAGCAGTACCGTCATGAGGACTTCGATGCCCTTGTCGTGCTCGGCTGGAGCAGCATCCAAATCGCTCTGATGTACACCGATGGCCAGTTCAAGGCCTTGGGCACCCCAGGAGATCGAGCGCGCGCTTCGGTAACCAATCTCGGCTTCGAGGCGCCGCAGGAGTTGATCGACGCGAATAGATCGATCTCCACGACTGTGGTGCTGCCGGCGGTCCAGCAAGTAGGACAACCAGGCTGGTGCGTGCCCGCATCCAAGAGCGTGCGCGTACCGGTATATCTGGGATTCGGGGAGTTCGACACCCTGCTCGATCCGCAGGGAGAGGCCGACCTCTATATAGATGCCCCTGAAGTCGTAACGGCAGTACTCCCGGGCTCTTACCACTTCCACAACTTGGCGGAGGGCCGACAACTGCTCTGGTCGGGCATCATCGACTTCGTCCTCCGCCACACTGCTCGGTAAGCCACTCAGGGAACTTGCCTTGAGTTTCAAGCGTCCAATTGCGGTGTTCAGGCGCGCGATCGGTGCTGCCGCACTGAGCATTGCGCTCCTTGCCAGCGTGCCGGTGCTCGCGTCCGCAGCGCAGCCCGGCAACAGTTCCTCTCTTCCGCGGCGCAGCTTCCAGGTGAAGTGGCCAACTTCCGCAGTTCGATGACAAGCCAGCTCGACCGTTACTTCAATGAATACGGCGATCGGCTGAGCGCGTCAGAGCGACAGGAAATCAATGCCCTGCGCTCACAAGTTGATCGCGAACTGCTTGCACTCGAGGTGAAGACCAAACTGACTGCCCGACTCGAGGCAAACAAGGCTCCGACCGCAACACGCAAGGCTGCCGCACGCGCCGGTGCCCGCTTCTTCGATGAAACCTACGCTCGGGCGATCGCCGGGCTGGAAAAGGTACAGCCAATTCTTCAGCCGAAGCTGTCGCTCTTTGAAGCATTCGATGCCAAGTCAGATCTGGATGAGCAGCTCTCCAGATTTGAAGAGTTCGGCAACCACATCCATCAAGTGGCTGGCAACTAGCTCAGGGCGAACTCCGCTCATCAGACTGCACCGCCGCCAACCTAGCGCGGCCCATTGCCGATACGCTCGTGTCCGCGCAACTGCGTCTCGCGGGTGTAGTTCAATGGCAGA
>DNXA01000116.1:0-1033 GCA_003506065.1 Actinomycetota bacterium | reverse complement strand
AAATACCCCGCGTTGTTCCACGCTAGTTCCACGAACTGGGAGCGGGGCATTGCCACTTCCTGCGATTTGGACACGGCTTTGATCCATAGTGTGGCGACCGACCTCACGACCCAGAGAGGAGACCCCGTCGGCATTGCCATCAAGGTGCACCCGCCCCGCTCAATTGGGGCGTGACGAAAGTGGCAGCCTCTCCCGTTGCACTACAGCGAGTACTTGGACCATTGATGCCGACTAACGTCCCCCACCTGTGGACGGTGAGGAACGAGTCTCTCATCGATGGAAGGATTCCATTGCCCCGCTGCCGTAGATTGCTCTGGATGCCCGAACGATGCAATTGGGCCGAAATGAGGGCTCGGGGCCGAACACGCTGGAAGTGGACGAGGACTACGCAAGTGAGTGGTGGTTGCCAGATGAACCCGAGAAAAAAATCCTGGGCTTCATCCGAATGGACGTAGAGGGTCGAATTGAATTGCGGACTATTGCACCTCAGGTGGATCTCTGGGGTCCGGAGTTACTGAACGGGACCTCCCCTCTCACAAGTCACTTCGGCGCGATCCATCCACCGGTAGTCCATGGCTTCATCGGAGTAACTCCGGTCACGCTTTGGGATCTGATCACGCTCAGCACCGGAGATACCTTTCACGGATTTGAAGCCAATCAGAATCCCGTCAATGTTTCGAGGTTCCGAGTCCATCGTCTCCTCCTGGGTCAGCACGCCCCCCAACAAGAGAAATTCTTCATTCGTGAATTCGCGGTCACGGGGCCAGTCATTCATTCCTTCTTGTCGGCTGCGGGCCGAAAGCCCAAGCCAAAGCTTGCGCGAAGAGCAGTCGTGCATCCGGACACTGTCCACTTCGAGCGAGCGTTCCGAATTCCGATTGCCCAAAAGGGAGACCGCGTTTCGCACGGCAATGCGATTCGAATCCATTTTGGCCGCCCGACCGCATACGAAAGTCGGGAGTTTCAACGGGCACTGAGAAACCTGCTTTGGCTGTTGGCACTATCAACGACCAGGTCTGTTCGAGTGACCGGC
>DNXA01000185.1 GCA_003506065.1 Actinomycetota bacterium | reverse complement strand
TGATCGCGGTGGTCCCCCTATCCCTGATTGCCATGGGCACATCGGGTGGACTGGCACACCTACTCGCGGTTGCCAGCGGCCAGACCTATAACCGCTGGTTCAAATTCACGATCCTCTCCTGGCTTCCCTACGCGCTCTCCTTCGCACTGCTTCCCACCGCGATCCTGCTTGGGGCGGGCTCTGCCGACCCCTGGCGCTTGGCGCCAGTGGGGGCGTTGCTTGGCATCGCCGCCCACCTGACCAACGTGGTGGGCGACATCGACGGTGATCTCCGCACCGGCGTGCACGGTTTCCCGCAACGGATCGGTGCGCGCCCCAGCACTTATCTGGCCATTGCTCTCTTGGTGATCGTCGCGATCCTGCTCTTCTCTGACTTGCGCTTGATTGTCGCCCTGACCGTGGCAGCCACCTCACTTGCATTGCTCCCTCCGCGTCGGCCGCTCTTCGTCGGGCTGATGGCATTGGCGGCGCTCGATGTAGTGCTGCTGCTTGGTAGCCTTCACTCGTGATTCGACGGATCGTCCTCGCGCTTGCGGCTGCCACACTTCTCGCTGGCTGTGCCGCCGGCCCCAATGCCGTGACCCTCAAGCAGTACACACCGACCGATGGCAATCAAGCCAGCACGGGTTCGATCAACGTTCTGAATCTGGTGTTGGTCGCTGGTAGCGATGAAGGTGCGTCACTGATCGCCACGATCGTCAACTCTGGCGCCACTGCTGACTCGTTGCAGACGATTGCGGTCAACGGGGTGCCAATGACCATCGTCGCTGACACGCTTGACCTGCTGCAGGATCGACCGATGATCTTCGGTGGCGAGAGCGCAACGGCGAGCGCCACCGTCAACCTCTCCTCGGTCAAGCCGGGCCAACTCGTTCCGGTCGAGATCTACTTCACGCAAGCCGGATTGATCTCCACCACTGCTCTAGTTCGCGAACCAACTCTGGAGTTCGCACCTACTGATCAGGGCTGATCGAGTCGGTATCCCAGTCCGCGCACGGTCTGCAGATAGACCGGCTGTGAGGGATCGCTCTCGATCTTGGCGCGCAGACGTTTGACGTGAACATCCAAGGTCTTGGTGTCGCCGACATAGTCACTGCCCCAGACCCGGTCGATCAATTGCATCCGAGTGAGGACTCGACCGGTGTTGCGCAGGAACATCTCCAATAACTCGAACTCTTTAAGCGGCAGGGCCACCGGAGCACTGTTGATAGTCACGGTGTGGCGTTCTACGTCCATGCGGATCGGTCCACAGCTCAGCACCTGTTCGGAGAGCGGCTCCACTTCTCCATGCCGACGCAACACGGCTCGAATGCGAGCAACAAGTTCGCGTGCCGAGTAGGGCTTGGTGACGTAGTCGTCGGCTCCGAGCTTGAGCCCGGTGGTGATGTCTGAGCGATCACCGCGCGCACTCAGCAGGATCGCTGGCGTCTGATGGCCATCATGGCGGTGCTTCTCCAGCAGCTGGAAGCCATCCATTTTTGGCATATTGATGTCGATCAGCAGCAGATCCACCGTTTGCCGGTGCAGGATCGTGAGGGCCTCGATGCCATCGGCTGCCTGAACGGTGGTGTATCCAGACATACCGAGGGCATCGGCCAAGAGTTCGCGCACGCCTGCTTCGTCGTCCACGATCAGAATCGTTGGTTGGGTCACTGATACCTCCGGCGCGAACTTACCTCTTGGAGCTCAGTTTCCACTTCGCGGCCAGGCGAATGAAATTGCAGGAAATTCACGGTACTCACAGGAAATTCACAGGAAGGTGGCTGATCCTGAAGGAAGTCATCGGCAATACCAAGCGCAGGGAGGCAGTCGCATGAAGCGTATCTCCGCCCTCGCTGTAGTTGTGCTTGGTTCTGCCCTCGTGTTCAGCGGGGCCACCGGCGCCTTCGCTGCGGACTCTGGTTCGGGTTCCAGTCAGGGTTCCAGTGTGAGTGGCGGCAAGGTCGATTTGCTCGCAGATGCCGCCGAAGCCCGCGATCTCGATGCTCGCCATGTCATCAACGAGACCTTCCAGGCTGCCGTGCTCAAGGCAAAGACTGAGTTCGACGCGGCCATGAAGGTGGCAACGACAGCTGAGGCGAAGGCCAGCGCGCTGGCTGCCCGTCGATTCTCGGTCTCCTCCGCAATTGCAGCACGGCAGAACGCGTTCACGGCTCTGGACAAGGCCAGCAAGCCTGCCAATGTCGCCAAGCCGGTAAAGCCGAGGCGATGATCGACATGTTGCCACGCCGCACCCACCAAGCTTCCAAACTGCCGAGTCGACTGCAACGAGGTAGTGCTTCCTCCAGGGGGTTCTGCGCCTGAACCCCCACCAAAAAATAAGTGAACCCCGGTCTGCTGCGGACCGGGGTTCACTTATTTCCGAGCCATGCATGACGACTGCCGTGCATTTCAGGGGTATGGTCCAGATACCGGAGTCGTTCAGACTTCGCGAATAAGGGAATCCCCATGGGAGACAAGTCCCGTCAAAAGAGCGAGAAACTCAAGCCAGCAGGCAAATCCATCAAAGAGAAGCGTGCCGACAAGCGCGCACATGCGGCGGGTGCTGACGCCATCACCGTCATCCCCACCAAGAAGTAGCCGTGGTGCAAGTAGCGGTCTGACACACACTCAGGCCGCTACCCGCGGTGCTCAATTGCTCGCGGTTCAGACCGCGTCGGAGCCGCGCTCGTTGGTGCGCACGCGCACAACGGTGTCCAGTTGTGAAACCCAGACCTTGCCGTCGCCGATGTTGTCGGTTCGCGCGGCTTTGACGATGACATCAACAACCTGATCGGCATCGGCATCGTCAACGATGACCTCGACTCGAACCTTCGGGATGAGATCCACCTGGTACTCAGCTCCGCGATAGACCTCGATGTGGCCTCGCTGGCGTCCGTGACCGCTGGCTTCAGAAACAGTCATGCCATTGACGCCGATCTTGTTCAGATCCTGCTTGACCTCTTCAAGTCGAAAGGGCTTGATGATGGCGGTGATGAGTTTCATGGCGACTCCCTTGGACCTGTCGGCAGCATGGTTCTACGAGCATTCTTCCAGTGTCGCCGGGTCCTTGCAGTCAAAGGGCTTTAGCAAGAGCGAATGATGATCGGATCCGCGTCGCGAAAACGGGAGTTCGCATACAGCTGGTTGCCGTCTTGAGTAGTGAACCCGGTGAGGCTGGGCTTGACTCCGTCGAAGAATGTCGAGCAAGGCGATTCCATCAGCAACGCCCACTCGCGCTTGAGCAGTTGTTCTTGGAGCATGCCTTCGACGTATCGATTGTGAGTGCCGACTGCCAAGAAGCGCACCTTCTGGGCAATGAGCTCCAGATTCGGCAGGATCACGTCGAGTTCGCGGCCCTGCAGATCGATATGGAGGAGGTCGGTCGGCTCATCGCCGCTGATCAGGCTTTCCAGAGTCACGGTAGGCACTTCAACGTGATCGAAGAAGGCTCCGCGGTAATCCATGCTGGCCTGCTCGTCGGTGCTCACTGCGCCGCCCATGTCATCTTCAGTGAGCACGGGGAAGCGCAGGGTCGTCTCCTCAAACCAGCAGGCAGCCTGGACGACGATGAGTTCGGCGTCAGCGAGCGCGAGCTCGTCGACCATCTCCCTGCTCGTTCCCTGGATTCGGCGGGGAAGCAAGTCATTGTCGAATGCGTGCTGCATCGCCCATCCTGCGCGGGTGGCGTCGGCTTCCACTGCAATGCCGAC
>DNXA01000120.1 GCA_003506065.1 Actinomycetota bacterium | reverse complement strand
ACTTGCTGCGTGTGGCTCGGGTTTTGGGAGTGCTGGATCTCCTCACAGGACAACTGGATCCCTATTCGACAGATCTCGGTCGCCTTCGTGCCGATGAAGCTTTGCCCATCCGCGTCCGACACCGGAACTCCACATGAGGCCTGTGCAGGTCTTCGTTGAGCAGTCTGGAGAGTTATTGGCGGCTGGCCAGTTGTACGCCCATCGTCGTGGCCGCACCGAGTCAGCCACGTTCGCTTATGACCCTGCCTACATTGGCGACCTAAGGGCCTATTCGCTGGATCCCCAATTGCAGCTCAATACGGGTAGTTTTCAAACGGGTGTGCAACAGATGATCTTTGGTTGCTTCTCCGACTGTGCCCCAGATCGATGGGGGCGCACGCTGCTCAAACGACAGGAGATCGCGCAGGCACGCCACGACAGTCGCACTGCGCGCACTCTCGGTGAGATCGACTTCCTGCTTGGTGTTCGTGATGATCTACGTCAGGGCGCATTGAGGTTGCGGATCGACGAGGGGCCATTCTTGGCCCCCGACGCGACTGGAGTTCCTGCCTTCATGGAATTACCTGATCTGCTGAGCCTGGCTGCGCGAGTTGAAGCCGATGATGCCGACCTGCCTGATTTGCAACGCCTTGTCCGGGTCGCCGGCTCGCTTGGCGGAGCACGACCCAAGGCCCATATTCGCACTCCAGGAGGCCGCCTCGCCATTGCCAAATTTCCAAGTGACAAGGTCGATACCTGGAATGTGATGGCGTGGGAGCAGGTGGCTCTCACGCTGGCACAGGCAGCCGGGATTGACGTTCCTGCTTCGCAACTGCATGACATTGCTGGCAGGCACGTGCTCATCCTTGAACGATTCGATCGCGATGAACGTGGCCACCGACTCGGCTATGCGAGCGCCATGACAATGCTCGAAGCATCTGATGGTGACTCGCACAGCTACCTCGACATTGCCGAGATAGTGGAGCAATGCTCCTTGCAAACGAGCGAGGAATTGCACCAGTTATGGCGCCGGATGGTCTTTTCCATATTGATATCCAACACAGATGACCACTTGCGCAATCATGGCTTTGTGCATGTGAGGGGTGACGCATGGCGGCTGAGCCCGGCCTTCGATATGAATCCAAATCCGGACCCAGGTCCGCAGTTTCACAGCACTTCCATAGATGGATCCGACGAACCCGCGACCATTGAAGCCGCGTTAGCTGTAGCCGGATACTTTCGATTGAGTGCTGGAGATGCCACTGAACAACTGCGAGAGATCGCCAGCGCTGTTGGACTCTGGCGTGCCTGTGCCAGCCGCATGGGCCTCTCATATCGTGAGCAGGAGGCGATGGCACCCGCCTTTTCGCGGCTCATTGATGTTTAGCACTGCGTCTTTGCGCCCTCGGCAAGAGCAGCGTGGCATCCCTGCTGACTGAGTGCGACTCGGTACTCATGCTAGTATTTGAATGTTTCAAAACATGCAAATAGAGGTGCCATGACTGTGCAGACAGGATCTTCCGGGATTGCGACGAGCAAGCTGGGCCTCACCGATGCCCTCACCCGCCAGAAGCTGACCTCAGCGGCAAGCCCCGCATTGATTCGGCTTGCCCACGAATGGGGCCTCACCGATGCCCAGTTGGCTGATCTGCTTGGCGGCATCTCGGTCAGCACCGTGCGACGCTGGAAGCGCACTCCGCCTGAAGACCTCGGCTTCGATGGGCTTACTCGCGCCTCGTACCTGCTCGGCATCTATCAGGCTCTCCACGTGATTCTCGATGACGTCAATGCTGATGCCTGGGTGCGGATGCCAAATGACTCTCCCCTGTTCAACGGGCAAAGCCCCGTCGATGTCATGACACAGGGAGGCATTCTCGCGATGGACCGCGTGCGCCTGCATCTGGATGCAGTGCGCGGCGGCAGATGAGAGTCCAGCATCTGGAGTTGCACGACACCATCCGGCTGATCGACTCGCGTCATGACACCGAGGACGGTCACGCCTTGCACGCGCTCACGGAAGACGATGCCGAGGCGACTGCCATGCTCGTGGATCTCGTGCGACTGACCAGTGCGCGCACCCAGGCAGAACTGGGCAAGAACCCAGTCTTTGCTCGCAATGTGCTGGTTGCGGGAGTCCCATTGGCGGCAGTCATCAATGCTGCATTCACCTACCCGTCGGGCAGTGGGCTCGGGGGCGGTCGATTCAATCGCGAGGATTCTGGTGCCTGGTATTGCTCAGATGAGCTGGCCACAGCAAAGGCCGAGGTGAGCTATCACCGTGCTCGGTTTCTGCGGCAGTCACGCATCGATCAGGCAGCAATGGCCTTCACGGTCTACCTCGCGGACATCAACGGCGATCTGGCAGTGCTCGCACCAAGCGTTGATATGGATCTTCTGCATCGCAACTCCTATGTCGCCTCGCAGAATTTTGCCGACGAGTGCCGCGCGCAGCAGCTGTCGGGCATTCGCTATCCATCTGTTCGAATCGAGCGCGGCCTCAACACAGCAGTGCTCGTTCCCCATCTAGTGCAGCGTGTGCGCCGTGCGAAGTCCTACGCGGCTCATTGGGATGGCCGCGCAATGCAGTGGCATCAGATCAAGTGACGCGCAGAGGCCCATCGCGTGAGCTCATGTCGGTCAGACAGCTGCAGCTTGCGCAGCACAGCGGATACGTGCGTCTCCACCGTCTTGATTGAGAGCACGAGTTCACTTGCAACCTCGCGATAGGTGTAACCGCGCGCGATCAGCCGCATCACCTCTGCTTCTCGCGGGGTGAGTCGGTCCAGCTCCTCGTCGCTTTCGGCCGGCCCACCTGCGAATGCGTCGAGCACGAAGCCGGCAAGTCGTGGGGAGAACACCGCATCGTCTTCGGCAATGCGCTGGACAGCAGAGATGAGCTCCTCACCAGTGATGGCCTTGGTGACGTATCCGCGAGCACCGCCGCGCACGACGTCGACGACATCGTTGGCAGCATCGCTTACCGACAAGGCCAGGAATCGCGTGTCCGGGACCTGATGAGCGCACGCATCGAGCACTGCGCGACCACTACCGCCTGGCAGATGCACATCGAGCAGCACCACATCGGGCTTGGTCTTCAGGATGATGGCTATGGCCTCGGGAGCATCGGCTGCCTCGCCCACGATCTCGAAGACTCCGCCAATCTCGCTGCGCACGCCGGCGCGCACCATGGCGTGGTCATCGACAAGAACGACGCGGAGGCGATTGGTGCTCATGAGTTCTCGACTCCGGTCAATGGCATGCGCAGCAGGATCTCAGTGCCGCTGCCGATCTGGCTTGTCACTATTGCCTTGCCGCCTGCGCGTTCAACGCGACCGATGATCGATTCGCGAAGCCCGTGTCGGTCAGGGGTGACGGCCGAGGGGTCAAAACCAGG
>DNXA01000094.1 GCA_003506065.1 Actinomycetota bacterium | reverse complement strand
GCACTGCTTGGCCACTGTCCCCGGGCATTGCCGCCAGGAAATGCTCCATCGACAAAACCCGGGACGAACACATGGGCGAACTCCAGGCCCTTGGCCTTGAACACCGTCATCAACTGGACGGCGTCGGTGCGTTGTACGACATCGACGTTGAGATCGACATCAAATCGCTCGGCGTCACGCAATCGCCGAAGAAATGCGCTCAGCGTTGAACGACCCTCGAGATCAGTGAACTCAGCAGCAAGGCGCAGGAAGCTCATCCAGCTCATCTGTGCGTCATCAGATGCCAGCGCCAACTCAACATCAAGGCCAGCGGTGCGAAGGATTCGTCCGAGAAAATCCACCAGTGGCTCACTGGAGTGACGCCGCAACTCCATCAGTTCGCGTCCGAATTGCTGGAGCCGCTCGGCGGCTTCCGGGGAGAAACGAGTCGGATCACCCAAGTCGAAGGTGGCTTCACTGAGTGAGGTCATCTCGACTCCATCGGCGCCTGCCACCGCCTCATCCAGAGCCTCGCCCACATCGTGTGCATCCACTCGATGCGCGGAACCGGCGAGCTCAACTGCGCGAACCCCGAGCGAAACAAGATCGCGTTGACCAATGGCCCAGCGTGGCCCGGCGAGCAGGCGCACCACCGCAGGATTGGCAATCGGATCGACCACAGCCTCCAGCACGCTGCGCACCTCGACCACCAGTGGCTTGTTCAGCAATCCCGCCGCGCCATGCAATTGCACCGGCACATCTGCCGAAGTCAGGAGATTCGCGAACTCAGCAAGCTCTTTGCCGGTGGTCGCCAGGATTGCGATTTCGCCCCAGCGCTGCTGCGTTGCTGCGCCCAATTGCTGAATCCGATCAACGATCCAAGAGCGCTCCTGCGACACATGCTCGAACAGGCCGACAGCGACATCACCAGCACCTTTGCCTGTATCAGCCCACTGCAGTTCGAGCAGTCCTGTGTGCTGCGCGCGAAGGGCATGCGACAGCTCATTTGCGACGGTCAGGATTGAATGACCCGAACGCCTGTTGGCGCTCAAGGTATAGCGCGCTGAGGGAAGCAACTGACCACCGCGGACCGCAGGAAAGTGATGCGGAAAATTCTCAATATTGTCCACGCTGGCACCGCGCCAGCCATAGATCGCCTGACACGGATCGCCGACGGCCGTGACCGGATGCCCCTGACCGAAAAGTGCCTGCAGCAGATGCCGTTGGGCTATCGAGGTGTCTTGATACTCATCGAGTAGCACTACGGAGAACTGCTCGCGAATCTGCATTGCAATTGATGGATACGAGCGGATCAACTCCAGCGCCAGCCGAGTCTGATCGCTGTAGTCGATGACCTCGCGACTCAGCTTCGCCTCGCGCCACTCCTGGATGAGTTGGGCAAGGAGTACTCGCTTTGCAGCGGTCTGGCGAGTCTCCTTGCCGTTCTTCTGCAGTGGTTCAAGCGCGCTCAGCGAACTCATGAGTTCCTGATCCCACTTCATGAGATCGATCGGATCCAGATCAAGCTCACTGCACTGATCATCGAGCCGCAGGAGATCAGTGGCGATCGAGCTGGGATTCTTCTCGAGGGATTCAAGTGGCAGCAGACTCGTGCAGACCACGTGGTAGGCCAGTTGCTGACGAGCCCCGTCGGCCAGCAGGCGAGCGCCGGACTCTCGGCCGATCCGGATCCCGTGATCGCCGAGGATGCGCGCGGCGAATGCGTTGTAGGTCTGGACCTGTGGCTCAGCAATCAAGCTGATGTCATCGTCGGATTGCTCTGGCAGATGGCCTGTGCGCATGTCATTGAGCATTCGACGCATGCTGGTGCCCAGGGACGCGGCGGCCTTGTTGGTGAAGGTGAGCCCAAGAACGCGGTCGGCAGTGACCCACCCACTGCCCACCAGCCAGGCAACGCGCGCAGACATCGAGGTGGTCTTGCCGGATCCGGCGCCAGCAACGACGACGGAGGGCTCAAGCGGCGAACTCACGATCTGCCATTGCTCATCGCTGAGATCGAATCCGACGATGCCATTGAGCTGGTGGCGACTGATGTCGCTCATGAGATCACCTGCGCACCTGAGGTCTGCGTTGGGCAGATGGAGCGGTAGGCACAGAAGTCACAGAAGCCGTTGACCCGAGCTTCGAACTGCTCATTTCGCAGAAGTGCGGCAGCCTGACCCAATTCCACTTCGATCCAGGTGGGTGACTGCGCATCAAGAGGCGGTTGCAACTGGACCTTTGGCGCATCGGGATCGGCAGTGGTACCCGTGCGCAACTGCACCAGCGCCGCACCGCCAAGCTCCGCACCATTCTCACGCAAGAGCAGCTGATACATGCCCAGCTGTGCATGCTCAGGCACATCCTTGTCGGCAGGAGGCCGCTTCATGTTCTTCAAGTCGATCGCGACCTGTCGACCACGATCGTCGACCTCGATGCGGTCCAGGAGTCCGTGGATGCGCACCTGCTCCACCCCACCCTCAGGTGTGGGGACTTCGATCACTGCAATGCGGCGCTCCTCAGTAGCAAGGAGTACGCGTTCAGCCTGGCGCTGATAGTTCAGGAAGCGAGACAGCGCCTCTCGAGCCAGAGTGCGTTCACTGACGCTCTGCCAGGGTGCTTCAAAGCGAAGATCGCTCCAGACCCGGTCGATCCAGGCATCGGCAGCATCGAGTTCGTCAGGCACTTCGCCCTTGGCGATGAAATCCGCGAGCGCGTGAATGACACTGCCGAACTTGGTGGCCTCACCACGCATCACATCGGCATGCACATCATGTTCGAGGAACCACCGAAGCGGGCAGGTGATGATGTTCTCAATTGCACTGCCCGACAGCCCGATCGGTTGATCGGCCGGCCGAATCGGCTCGGAGAATTGGCTGGGCGCCAGCACCCCCCACCAGCGCTCGGGCTGTGCTGCCGCCAGGAGCGCCTCACCGGACTCATCGCGTTGCTGGGCCAGACCGCGCAGCTGCTGAAGTGCCGCAGTTCTCAGCCCCGGCGAACTGGCTGGATCGATCGCAGCGGAACGAAGCCGAGCAATGAGGGTGGGCAGGGAAGTAATCGCCGCATCATGCATCTGCATGTCGTATCTCGGTACCTGCAGCTCCTCAAGGAATCTGCTCGGCTGGGGTCCGGATTCATCAGCGGTCTGCACTGCTGCCAGCACGCAACTGCGTCGGGCTCGCGTGATGGCGACGTACAGGAGGCGCCGCTCCTCGGCCAGCAGCTCGCCAGGAGACACGGCAGGGCCCAGGCCAAGAGCGGTGAGCCGATCAGCCTCAAGCACGCTGCCGCGCGGACGAAGATCGGGCCATTGCCCTTCCTGAACTCCGACGATCCAGACGCAGTCCCACTCCTGGCCCTTGGCCCGGTGGGCGGTGAGCACGCGCACAACCTCGCCATGTACCGCACGTTCGGCCACTGATTCGGCTGGCAGTTGCTGATCGCGCAGAGCCAGGAGAAAGTTGCGCAGCCCTTGGAAGCCCCTGAACCGATTGGAATCTCGTCGCGCGGCATCGAAGAAGGCCATCACGGCATCAAGGTCGTGATCGGCAGTTGCCGAACCACTCAAGGCAGCTCTGCGGAGGCGTTCTGGCCACCCATGCGCGCGGCCGTGGCCCGAAGTCTCCCCCCACCACAGGAACCAGAGCACCTCGGCCGGCGCGGATCCATGGGTGATCAGATCGTGTGCGCCTGCCAAGAGTCGACGCAGCCGGTCAATCGCTGTGCTGATCTGCGCCAGTTGCTCATCATCAGGACATTCGCGCGTGCCCTTGAGCACTTCGCTGATCAATTGATCGGCGGGGGCTGGGGTAGTGGAGGGCTGTAGTGCGCGGGCCTGGGCACGCAATGCACGGCCGAGTTGACGCAGTTGCGTGACATCAAGTCCGCACAGCGGACCAGCGAGCAACTCCGATGCTTGAGAGACGGAGATGCGCTGGGGGTCGGCGGAAATCTCCAAGGCCTGAAGCAGCACGCCCACAGCGGGCTCCAGGCGCAGCGGGATCTCATCGGCAGCCACGACCGCTGGCACCCCGGCCTGCCGAAGTCCGCGAAGAATCGTTGCCATGTCCGCCCCACTGCGAGCCAGCACCGCCATCTGCGACCACGGCACATCGGCATGCAGGTGCAACTCGCGCATGTGCTCTGCTATCCCCGCTGCGCGCGTGAGCTCATTTGCATAGCAGCGGATGCTGATCGGCTCGGACTCCTGCAGCGCGCGGGTGCTCGGATTGCGATGCCGAGCCACGACATCTGCTGGCAGCCCGCGCAGGGGCACCTTGTCGATGATGCGCGTGGCGGCATCGCGGATGGCTGGCCCAAATCTTCTGGTGGTGCCCAGCACCACGATCGGAGCCGGACTTGCCTCGGATCCAAAAGTGCTGGGGAACTCCAGCAGCCCTGCGGCGTCAGCACCACGAAAGCCGTAGATCGCCTGGTCAGGATCACCGACTGCGATCACGGTCGTGCGCGGGCCGACGAGGGCGCGCAGCAAGGCGATCTGCAGGGGATCGGTGTCCTGGTACTCATCGACGACGATGAGTCGGAAGCGCTCCCGCGCGTTGGGATCCGAGCCAAGGCGAACGACCAGCTCGCTGAGCAGGGAGACGTAGTCGAGCACGTGCTCAAGGGCCATGACCTGGCTCTCGATCGCGGCGAACTCACCCAGGGCCTCCCAAGCCGGCCGGTCAGATCGGCGACCGATGGACCGCAACTGCTCCGCAGTCAGATTCAGCGTCTTGGCCCGGGCGAGCACTGCCCGGACCTCGTTGGCCAGGCCAAGGGTGCCAACAGCCCCCTGCAGATCATCTGGCCACTGAATCGCGCTGTCCTGGACGGCGCCCATCAGGAGCTCGCGGATCCGGACATCCTCTTCGGCGCCGAAGAGCAGCCGCGGGGGCTCGCGGTAGTCCTCCGGGGCTGCGGTCTGCTGGAGCAGCCCATAGGCGAAGGAATGGAAGGTGGCCACTGTGGGCAGGACTGCCCCATCGAGCCGGCCAACGAGCCGATCTCGCAGGTCAGCCGCAGCGCGACGACCGAAGGTGAGCGCCAGGACCTGCTCTGGGGTTATCGGCTCGTCAACGTCGTGCAGCCGGGCAACGATGGCCTCGACGAGGGTCAAAGTCTTGCCGGTGCCAGGACCCGCCAGCACCAACAACGGGCCATGCCGATGATTGACCACCTGCATCTGCTCAGCATCCATGGCAAGAGCGCCGCTCGGGAGCAGCGCAGTGGAGTCGAGCTCCCACACGCGCTGGAAGCGGGACTGCCCCGCAGCGGTGCTCATGGGCCATTGGTACCACCTGGGCCTGACTTCTGCTGAGGCTGCATAGCGCGTTAGGGCCAAAGGGCAGATCTGACACCATGGCCCCCGTGACTGACCAGCCCGTGGAGCATGAGGACGGGCTGGTAGATCAGCCCGCCGTCGAGCCCGGGACCTCAACAACGGTAGTCATCGAGGACGGACTCATCCCTCCTCGCGTGCGTCGCCCCCTTGACCTGGCCCGCTTCCTGGTGGCCGTTGCCCTCACTTTTGCAATTGTCGGTGCCGCCTGGTTCGCATCAAGCACGAGTGCGGGCCTGGACGCCGATCTCTCAACTGGCGCGAGCCTGCTGCCATCGCTTGTCGTCTTACTGCTCAATGTCGTGGGGGGCATCGGAACTCTGGGGCTGCCGATCGCCGCATCCATCTCACTGGTCGTGCGCAAGCGACTGAGGCAGCTGCTCGACTCCCTGATCGCCTCGCTGTTCACCATCGTGCTGCTGACGGTGCTGGCGACCGTCGTCACACATCTGGACTCACCTCGACTGCTCACTGCGCTCACCGGATCGGCCAGCTCAGGAGGCGCATCAACGGCGCGCATCCTTGGCGGACTCATCGCCTTCATCACCGTGGCTCGGCTCATGGGCCGACGTCCGTGGAGCGTCCTGAGCGTGATCGTCATCGGCTCGGTGGCCACGGTGACCGTGCTGAGCTCAGCCATCGCCTTGGCGGGGATGCTCATCTCCATCTCCATTGGCTGGGGAGTCGGCCTGATCGTCCGCTACGCCTTCGGCACCCCGACCTCGCGCCCATCCGGCGTTGCGGTTGCTCAAGCCCTGGAACTCAGTGGCTTCCCGGTGATCTCCCTTGTTGCGCAGGAGACCACTCGACGCGGGCGCCGGTACCAGGCCGTCACGCGCAATGGAGCCGTGCTGCGCGTCACCGTCTTCGACCGCGACATGGAGGGTTCCGGGCTTGCGACCGCCGCCTGGACGGCCCTGCGCCTGCGCGAGGACCAGGTCAATGGCCGATCCAATATGCGCCGCACCCTTGAACATGCAGCGCTGACGTCCTATGCCGCCCAGGCAGCAGGCGCGGCCGAACCACGACTGCTGCTGGCGTCTGAGATCAATTCAGACTCCTGCGTTCTTGCCTTTGAGTACATCGAAGGCTCCAGCTTCGCGCAGGTTGAGGAACTCACCGACGCTGACCTCGAACAGGCGTGGCGGGCATTGCGCACATTGCACGAACACCACATCAGCCATCGATCACTGCACGCCGGGCACCTCATTCGAGGCACCGATGAAACCGTGTGGCTGGTAGGCCAGGACACCGGCTCAGTTGCAGCGACAGATGTTGCTCTGCGAATCGACCTCGCCGAGATGCTCTGCACTCTTGCGCTGCTGGCTGGCGCTGACCGAGCGATCGCGACAGGTCGAACTGTGCTGGGCGTGGCCGGACTCTCGCGCGCCCTGCCTGCCCTGCAGACCGTCGCGCTGTCGGCACCCACACGCAAGGCCCTTCGGCGCCACAAGGACCTGCTCGTGGCACTGCGCAACACCCTGATCGAGATCGGCCCCGACGACGTTGGCGAGCCGATCCAGCTCCAACGCATCAAGCCCCGCACCCTGATCCTGGCCGTGGCCGGCACGATCGCCGGCTACGTTCTGCTCGGCCAGCTGGCCGATGTCGATCTGGTCAGTCTGATCACGACAGCCGACTGGCGTTGGGTGATCGGCGCGCTGGCATTCAGCTCCGTCACCTACATCGGTGCAGCGTGGTCTCTTTCTGGCTTCGTCCCAGAACCCATTCCACTGCAACGCACCGTGCTTGCGCAGCTCGCGGGTGACTTCGCAACCTTGGTCTCACCACCAACCCTGGGTGCCGTGGCGATCAACGTGCGCTTTTNNGAACAGGTGATGGCCTTCATCATGCACATGCTCCTGCTCCTGGGTTTCGGCCTGGCTGCCGGAACTCAGGCCGACTTCACCTTCCAACCACCTCGCATCGTGGTGATCGCAGTGGTGGTCATCGCCGTGATCATCGTTGGACTGTTCGCCATTCCGCAGATCAGGCGCTTGACCAACGAGCGGGTGGGCCCGCTCCTGCGCGAGGTAGGCCCGCGTCTGATCACCGTTGCCCAGCGCCCGATGAAACTGCTTGAGGGCATCGGCGGCATCCTCG
>DNXA01000067.1 GCA_003506065.1 Actinomycetota bacterium | reverse complement strand
TGCACGCCGCCGCCAAGGAACTCGGTCTGGCTCAGGTGCGGCTCCTGTCCTATCCCGATGGCGATCTTGTGAGTGTGGATCAGGCATGGCTGCGAGCAGAGATCTCGGCCGATGTACGCGACTTCGCCGTCGACGGACTCGTGGTGTTCGACCCGTCTGGCGTCACATCACATCCTGATCACCAGGCAGCGACGCATGCCGCTATGCGCGCGGGGAAGGAGTTCGGACTGGGTGTTCTCGGCTGGACCCTGCCTTCCAGCGTGGCTGAAGTGCTTGCCCAGGAATTCGGTGCACCGTTCGTAGGTCACCAGCCAAAGGAAGTCGACCTCATTGTCGATGTGGATCGCGGACCCCAACTGAAGGCAGTGCAATGTCACCCCAGTCAGGCTGTGCCGGGAAGTGCATTGTGGAGACGGCTTGCACTGCTGGGGGATCATGAGCATCTTCGGTGGCTCGTGCCCTCCTCATGACCATGTGGGCTGTTCCACGCATGAAGGTGGTCACGAGGACCGGTTCGTCCGCACTCCCAGAATTCGGTAGATGGGGCAGAAGCCAACTGCGGCCGTGACGAGCAGGATCGCGGCGACAATGAACAAGATGATGCCAAGAACGCTGCCGGCTCCAACAAGCAGCGCTACGACTACTGCGACGGCGGCCAGTACGACTCGGATGACGCGATCAACTGTGCTTTCGTTGGTATGCATGGTGTGATCCCTTTCGCGTGCATGAGCCTTCAGCATACCCCTGCGGGTATACTGAATACAGTCAAGCATGCCGAATAATCGAGGATTAATCGGTTGCCTGAACAGTTTGTGCAGTTCCAGATTCTCAACAGTGAGGAATACACGATGACGTACTCAATGAGTCGTACCTTTGATCGGGATTTTGATCTGGTCAGGAACCAGGTTGGTGTCGCCTTGGCTGATCAGGGTTTCGGTGTGATCACGGAAATCGACATGCAGGCCACCTTGAAGACCAAGCTCGGTGCCGAGTTGGATCGCTACGTGATCCTGGGCGCATGCAATCCGGCCATGGCCTTCCGAGCCCTGCAGGCCGAGCCAGAGATCGGGCTCCTGCTTCCGTGCAATGTGGTGGTGCGAGCCACACCGGATGGGACGGTTGTCGACTTCATTGATCCGAGCATCATGAGTGACCTTGCGGCGAATTCGCAGATGCAGTCCATCGCGACAGAGGTCTCGGAGAAGCTCTCAATCGCGCTGTCCAGTATCGAATCCTGAACACTTGCGCAGTGCAATCTGAGTTGCGCAACTATACCCCGGGGGGTATAGTTGCGAGTAGCCAACTACGCTCCCAATCACGGAAACGGATTCCCATGTGCCAACAAGCTCGCTGCCGAAACTGCGGAAAGACCACATGGACTGGCTGCGGCCAGCATGTTGATCAGGTGATGCGGGGCGTACCGAAGAGTGATCGATGCACGTGCACAGCTGCCGAGAAGGCAGCCAGCAAGAAGCAAGGCGGGATCTTCTCCCGCATCTTTGGAGGCTAAATTGAAGCATGTCGTAGTCATTGGCGGGGTTGCCGGCGGCATGTCCGCCGCAACGCGATTGCGCAGGCTTGACCCAAGCGCCTCGATCATCGTTGTCGAACGAAGCGGATACGTCTCCTACGCCAACTGCGGCCTGCCCTATTTCATGGGTGGAGTGATCGCTGAGCGAGGAGACCTCCTGCTGCAGACTCCTGAGAGCCTGCATGCTCGGTTCCGACTCGATGTTCGGGTGCTGACTGAAGTGGCTGGCATTGATCGCGCTGCGAAGTCAGTCAGTGTGCGAAACCTGGCTGACGGAAGTTCCTACGATTTGCCATATGACTACCTCATCATGAGTCCGGGAGCTCAGGCGATCGTGCCGAACCTGCCTGGGATCGAACGGGCGTTGACCCTGCGCACGATTGAAGATGTCACCCGGCTTTCCCAAGCCGTGTCCAGCCACCCGCGCCATGCAGTGGTGATCGGCGGTGGGTTCATCGGGGTTGAGACTGCTGAGAATCTCGTGCACCGCGGAATCTCAACCACCCTCGTTGAGGCGATGGATCAAGTACTGGCACCACTCGACCCAGAGATGGCCATGCCAGTGGCTGATGAGCTGCGTGACCACGGCATCACTGTGCGTCTGGGTTCAGGCCTGGCCGCCATCGATGCTGAAGGGGTGCTGCTCGCGGACGATTCGCACATTGATGCGGATCTGGTGATCTTGGCGATCGGGGTTCGTCCAGATACCTCACTTGCCAATGCGGCGGGGCTGGAAGTCGGCCCGCGTGGCGGCATCGTGGTGGATGCCTTCAATCGCACAAGTGACGCGTCGATCTACGCGGTCGGCGATGCGGTGGAGAAGCTGGACGCACTTGACGGCGAATCTGTCCTCGTGCCACTGGCGAACATCGCCAATCGACAGGGACGGATGGTGGCCGACCACATCATGGGCCGTCCGGTGCGCGAGGTTGCCACGATCGGCACCGCGATCGTGAAGGTCTTTGATCTCGCAGTGGCGACCACTGGCTGGAGTGAGAAGAGGCTGCGAGCGCAGGACCGTGCCTGTGTGATCCTGCATTCGCATCCTGGATCGCATGCTGGCTACTACCCGGGCTCGGAGTCGATGATGCTGAAGATGGTTGTGGATCCAGACTCCGGACAGATCCTTGGTGCACAAGGTGTGGGGCGAGCCGGTGTCGACAAGCGCATCGATGTACTTGCCACGGCCATGCGCGGCGGGATCACTGCACCTGAACTGGCCGATCTCGAATTGGCCTATGCACCGCCCTTTGGCTCGGCCAAGGATCCAGTGAACATGCTCGGCTACATGGCCGACAACGTTCTGAGCGGTTTGACCCAGACCATTCAGTGGAACGAACTTGCTTCGCTGAGAGAGTGTGGATCGATGCTCGTGGACGTTCGATCCTCGGCAGAATTCCGGGCGGGTCACATTCCAGGGGCGATCAACATTCCGGTCGATGACCTGCGCGGCCAATGCAATGAATTGCCCAAGAAGGACGTGATCGTCTACTGCAAGGTCGGGCAGCGAGGGCATACTGCGGCCAATCTCCTGCGAGAGTGCGGCGTAGCGGCTGCCAACCTCGACGGCGGATTTGAGACGTGGGTTCATTCACCAGCGGCACGAAACTCCTCGGCAATTCCTGAGTAATGCCATAGCAAGCAGCCTGCAACTGGCACGATGCGCTGCGCCGCGCTCCATGCGGCCCAGCACCATCAACAGCGAGGAGTCAGGCTCGGTGAAGGCCAAGACTAAGGAAAAGCTCGCCAAGAACCGGGCCAAGGCCACTGGCACCTTTCAGGATCCGATTCGACTCTATGACCGGCCCATCTGGTTCGACGTCTGGTTCATCGTTGGGCTCATGCTCACGGTGCCGGACATCTTGGTTGGCGCGCTCGTGCTGCTCAAGGCCGACTTCTCGTGGGAGCTCGCCAACGCATCGATCAGCGGGATCTTCTTCAGCGGCTATCTCAGCCTGCTCGTCGAAATCATCGCCAAGTTTGCGCTCGGCTCTGTCCTTCCTGTGTTCATCCGAAGGTCAATGCGGCGCGGCAAGCTGGATACCAGACCTGTGCGTGTCGAGCCCGGCTTCTATGAGGATCCGATTCGCAAGGGCAGCCAGCGGTACTGGGATGGCACTGGGTGGACTTCGGAATTGCGTGCGCCATACAAGCGCGAGCCCGGGCGGATGCTCTTTCTCTGCGGAGTCTTCTTTCTGTTGAGCCTGCTGATCGGTCTTGGCTTTGCGATGAAGACCATCAATGCGGTGAAGGTTGAGCACTCCTATGAGGCCAGCTCTGCTCTGGCATCGCAGTTCTCCGACGCCGGATTGGCCGACCAAACCCCTGAGACGGTGCTTGCCGAGGCTCCCGCCTTCGCCGAGGCCAGCAGCAATCTCACTATCGCTGTCGCTGGCTATCCCAAAAAGGAAGGCGAGGCCACTGAAGTCGAGGGGATTGATCTTGTCCTGTATCAGTCCTATGCACTTGCCTTCGCCTCCCTTGCCGACCAAGTGACCGAATTGGCCGCTCAGATTCAGGTCTGCCCATCGGCGGACAGCCCTTGCTCGAGTG
>DNXA01000270.1:818-4571 GCA_003506065.1 Actinomycetota bacterium | reverse complement strand
TGCAGATATTCGCTGAGCACCCGACTGCGGCCCTGGTGGCGTCCGATGGCCGCATTGCTGATGCGCGCATCGGCGATTCACGCAGGACACTGCGCGATGTATTTCCGGTGCCCGATGACTTTGCTGACTGGCGGACCAGTCAGCGCTTCAACTACGCCGTACGGCACTCCGTTGCCACGGGCGGGGCCAGCGCACTGCGCCCCTCGGCCTTGCATGAGTTGAAGGTCCCTGCGGGCTGGTTGCATGATCGATGGTGGAGCTTGTGGGCCGCTGCCCACGACCGGCTCGTCATTGATCCGACCATCGTGATCGACTATCGCGTCTCAGATGCTCAGCAGGTTGGCCTGCACACGGCTGCTCAAGATGCATCGGCGCCCGCTTGGTTGATTCATCACGCTGGCCAATTCGTGCGCTCAACTCGACGCGCCATTGATCTTGCTCCCCTGTTCCTGGCAAGCAGGTAAGGGTCACCGCACTTGGATATGGGTCAGACACATGTGCGCATCCGGTGATCCAATGCCGAGATACGGAACTGAGGTGCACTCGAGTGGACTCGGCGTGAACCACGCGGGGATGGATGCGAAGTACTGATCAATCTGCTCGCGAGTGGGGGCATAGAGAGCGATGACGCTTGGATTGAGATCCCGCAACGCTCGTTGATCAGCGAGGTCGAGCTCAGAGCCTCCCGGAGCATTGTTGTAAGCCCCCCACAGTTGCATGGCCGCCACAGTGGCAGTCAACCGTGCCGGGTCGGTCCAGATCGCGATGCGGTCATCGGCGGAGGTGTGGGCCAGCAGGTACTTCTGTGCCTCGATATTGGCCTGCATCAGCTCTTCGGCCTGGTAGTCCACATAGGCCGCGTTCATCGGATACTGACTGTAGATCCCCAGATTGCCACGGCCGTTCTGCAGCAGCTGCGCGCTGACACCGACCACGATCACCGTCGTGATCACCAGAGTCCAGGCCAGAGCCTGAATGCTCCAGCCACGCGCCACAGTCGTGATCGCCATCGATACTGCGCACGCCAACACGAGCACCAGCCCCTGAGACATCGACAGCAGCGCCGAGGAGTGTCCGACCCAGACCATCGCCACGACCAGCACAGGCACTGCGATCCACAGCAGGGCCGAAGGCTGACGGCCGCTCGAGATGGCGCCGATAGCGAGCACGATCGACAGCAGCGCCCCGGGCCAGCACATCGCGGCGTAGTGAGGTGCCTCGATCCAGGGTCCAGGAATGACCTGCATGTACAGCAAGGTGAAGACAATGGTCGTCGAACTGATGACAAGGGCTGTCGTGCTCCATCTATTTCGCACGAAAATGAAGGCGATGAGCGCTACGAGGAAGCCAAGAAGCACGACCAGAGCTGCGAGGTCATGCATCCAGATGTTCGGGTCGCTGATGAACGAGGAGTAGTCCAGTCGCGAGTTCCAGCTTCGGTACGTCTCCAGCCAGTTGCGCCCAGGGAACACAAGCGCGCCCCAGGCCAAGAGGCCAATAAATACCAGCATGAATCCTGCAACGAGTGCGGCGAATTCAGTCAGGATTGCTCGAAGCCCTGGTCGTGCCAGCCAGACGCCGATGATTCGGATGCCGAGCCAGGTGCAGCCGGCCAGCAATGCGTTGTAGGGGTTCAGCATCAGCAGCCACGCAAGCACGCCACCAGTTGCGCCGCCGAGCAGCCATGCACGTGAACCCTTGACCTGAAGGCCGGTTCGCATGTGTGCGATCGCCAATGCGAACAGCACGAGGCTGGCAGCCATTGCCGTACCAGTTGCGTACGGATTGCCGACATAGGCCAGCACCATGGTGTTCAAGCTGATGAACAGCGTCAGTGCGGTCGAGAGTGCGCGTGAACTGAATTGCCGAGCAACCCAGTAGACGCTGGTGACGATGAGGAGCAGGAGCAGAGCTCGCCAGATGGCGAAGCCGGCCCAGATGCCGAAGTGCTCAGTCAGCCAGTGCACCGGTCCCAGGTACCCCAGGCGAGTCCAGTAGTAGCTCGGCTCCAGAGCGCGCTGATTGACCTGATCTCCGAAGATCGCAAGGGAGGCGGAGAACTGAGAATCAGGGGCGTTCATGCCCGTCCACCACTGGGCACCGACACCCCAGAGCACGATCACCCAGATGGAGGCCGTGATTGCCGCATCAATGGCAATGGTGTGGCGACGCGCGTTCACTGCCGGTGTGTTCGCCACGTCGAAACTGTAGTCAGGCAAAGGCTGAACCCTGTTGGACAGCATTCTTCATTGAAGCGGGAGATAGGCTGCTGAGCGTGTCCGCCCTGTTGATCGACGTGACCGATCTCGTCGAATTCCTTCAGCGGCAGGAGTCAGTTTCGGGCGTTCAACGCGTTATTGCTGAGGTCGCACCGCTTGTGCTGTCGACCTCGCAAGTGCCGTCCATCGCTGTTGTTCTTGATCGCGGTCGCGGCAGGTTTGTGGCGCTCACCGCTAGTGAATTGGATCTGCTCGTGACTCGGGGAGCCCGTGCATCCAGTGGTGAACCACGCGAGTCCTTGGCCTTGGCAGCCAGCGCAACCCTCCAAAGAGCAGCGCGCGCCCAAACCGTCGAGATCGGCCAGGGTGATGTGCTGGTCTTCCTCGGCGCTCTGTGGATCAATGACGCGCTGATGCTTGCTTCCCGGGCAGCGCATGCCGCCGGCGCGATCATCGTGGATCTGCTCTACGACCTCACCCCTGTGCTCCAGACCGGGCATACGGCAGCCGTCAACCAACTCTTCGAGCGCTATCTGTCGCTCATCGCCCAGACTGCCTCGCGGGTTCCAGCGATCTCTGTCTCGAGTCGGGCAGATTTTGCCGAGTACTCCCGAGTGCACGGTTTCGAGCTCATCGCGGGAGCCGCCACCGGACTGCCCTGTGGGCTGACCCCTGACGGGTCGGCTGATCAGGCATTGGGGCAGAGCCCTTGGCCGCGACCCTATGCACTCTTCGTGGGCACGGTCGAGTCGCGCAAGAACCATGTGTTGGCTTTGCATGCCTGGCGCACTCTCATTGAGATGCACGGTGCGCAGGCAGTCCCTGACCTTGTCTGCATCGGACGCCTGGGCTGGCACGCCAGCGAGTTCCTCAATGAATATGTGAAGAGCCAAGGTCTTGATGGCAAGGTCAGCGTTCTGAGTGCGAGCGTCTCTGATGACGAACTGGCCCGCTTCTATGCCAATGCTGAATTCACGGTTTATCCGTCGAGTTACGAGGGCTGGGGCCTGCCTGTCTCGGAGAGCCTTGCTTTCGGCAAGGTGCCGGTTGTTGCTGACAATTCCTCATTGCGCGAAGCAGGCCGCGATTTGGCTGTGTACTTCACTTCGGACGACGTACCGGCATTCGTGCAGGCTGTTGAATCCGTCTTGGACTCATCACATCGAGCAGTACTGGAAGAGCGCATACGCCAGGACAGCACTCCACCGATCACCTGGCAGCACGTGGCTGCCGTCATCACAGACGAGATTGCAGCCGCTCAGGCTGTGGGAGCGAGGCCATTGATGGTTCCGTTGATTGAACTGGGTCGCGAATACATGCTTGCGGTGGGTTCGCCTCCGCCTGACGCTGGCTATGCCGACCAGGTGCTCGAACATCTCCAGACTGAAGGACTCACGCCGATGCTTCGGCAACCCCGGGGCGAGCGCGACTTCGAGATTGTCGATGCAGCATTGATCGGAAATCTCGGTTCTCCGCAGACGTGGGGCAATGAGCTTCGTCCTGGCAGAAGGGTCGAGTTCAGGGTTGAACGGCC
>DNXA01000270.1:0-809 GCA_003506065.1 Actinomycetota bacterium | reverse complement strand
ATCTACTTGGGCGCAGTGATCCAGCTGCCACTGGGCGACGGAAGAGCCGGCGAGCCGGCGTACGTCAGCCTGACCGTGGTTGATGCCCAGAATTCGATCGAGGGCTTCCTTGGCATTCGGTCCTTCGTTGTGCTGAAGGCCGATGACCTCAAGGCTGAAGTGCTCGCGCACAAGTCAGCGGCCGATGCCCTTCGTGCCGAACTTGACTTCATCCAGAACACGCGTTCGTGGAAGGTCACTGCTCCGCTGCGCAAGCTCAAGGGTCGAGGCGCTGGCTAACGGCTGGTGGTGACCGCCGCTGTGGTAACGGGATAGCTCGCTTGTGCGGGCAGGATGCCATCGCCACCGAAGGCTCGAGCGGTGATGATGCACGTGCCGGCCCCCAGCGCCGACAGTCGCGGGCCGGCGAGTGCACAGGATCCGGTCGCTGCGAAGATCACAGGTGACCCGGATGCGGCTGCACCACTGAGTTCCTGAGTTGCACCGATGGCAAGCGCATTGGGGCCCTGGGTCTGCAGACGTGATGCGCCGAGTAACGCCTCGATGGAATCGGGAATTGCAGCGGGCAGCACCTTGATCTGCTGAAGGGCGACATCGCTGTAGCCGGGATTGTTGCCGGTGAACTCAGCCCGCAGTAGATGCAGGCCCGCAGTGGGAGGAGCCCAAGTCGTCGTGGCTACTCCCGAGTTCGTCGGAACCGAACCGCGAGGCGCAATTCCATCAAACAGGAAGCCGACACTTCCGGGTGCCACATTTGGACCCAGCACCGCGCTGACATTCGAGATCACGCCGACGCGCAATGCCGGTGC
>DNXA01000040.1:4831-7869 GCA_003506065.1 Actinomycetota bacterium | reverse complement strand
GTGCTCGGATTGCTGCCGATCACGGGAGTGCCGCTGCCGTTTGTCTCCTACGGGGGCTCCTCGCTGATTCCAACTCTGGCGGCAGTAGGCATGCTCCTGGCTTTTGCCCGAAACGAGCCCGGCGCTCGACAGTCGCTGCGACGCCGAGCAACCGCTCGCTCGCTGGCCAGGCGATGAGCCGGGGGATTCATGTTGTGCTCGCAGCAGGTGGAACGGCCGGCCACATAGAGCCAGCACTGAATCTTGCGGATGCATTGGTCCGTGAAGAGCCTGAGCTGGTCGTCACAGTGATCGGGGGCGATCATGGGCTGGAATCCTCGCTCGTGCCCTCCCGCGGCTATGACTTGAAGACCGTTCCCGCTGTCGTGATGCCGCGCCGGATCTCCACTGCATTGCTGACCGTTGGCCCGAAGGTCTGGGCGGCGACTGGCCAGGCAGTTGCGCATCTGCAGGAGCTCAGGCCAGATGTGGTCGTCGGCTTCGGAGGCTATGCGGCGTTGCCGACCTATCGGGCCGCCAAGAAGCTTGGCATTGCATTGATCATTCACGAAGCAAACGCCAAGGCCGGCCTGGCCAATCGGGTAGGAGCCAGGTACGCGACAGAGGTCTACGTGACCGTGACCGGAAGCATGCCAGGTGTTCCGATGAGCCTGCCCCTGAGCCAATCGATTGTGCATCTGGATCGTGCACAGGCTCGTGATCATGCGCGCGAGAGTTTCGGCCTCTCGCTCACGGCTCCAGTGCTGCTGGTCTTTGGTGGATCCCAAGGTGCGCAGCACATCAACGAATCCCTTGCACTGGCCTTGCCTGGGCTGCTCGCGGCAGGGATTCAGGTGCTGCACGGATATGGACCGAACAATCAATCGCCTGAACAGCAGGTGGGCTATGTCCCGCTGCCGTATATCGATCGCATGGATCAGGCGTATGCAGCCGCAGATCTTGCCATCACTCGCTCTGGAGCCATGACCGTCGCCGAAGTCGCAGCCGTCGGACTGCCAACCATCTTTGTGCCGCTGCCGATCGGCAACGGCGAGCAGCGAGTCAATGCCCTGCCGGTTGTGCAGGCAGGCGGTGGACTGCTGATCGACAACGCCGCCTTGACCCCTGAGCGGCTTGTTGATGCGGTGTTGCCCCTCATTCGCGATGAGGAGCAACTCACTCGGATGAGCACGGCGGCCCAGCAGGTGGGCGTGCGCGATGCAGCACAGCGACTCGCGGTTGCTGTCTTGAGGGTGGCGCGCCAGCGTCGGGCACGTTCGGGAGAAGATGCACTGTGAGCGAGTTGGGACACGTATTCATCGTCGGCATCGGTGGAGCAGGAATGTCAGGCATTGCGCGGATTCTCGTGGCGCAGGGCGCGAATGTCTCCGGCAGCGATGCCAAGGAATCACGTCGCATTGATGCCCTTCGCGCCCTTGGGGTGAAGGTGTACATCGGCCACTCAGGTGACTGGCTCGAAGGAGTGGACACCCTTGTCTTCTCAACGGCCATTCCCGAAAGCAATGCCGAGCGCCGCGCAGCACTGGAGCGCGGCATTCCAGAACTCACGCGGGCAGATGCCTTGGTGGCCGTGATGTCAGGAAGCCGCGGGGTGGCGGTTTCTGGAACGCACGGCAAGACCACCACGACCTCGATGCTCACTGTGGCCTTGCAGCATTGCGGAGCAGATCCGTCATTCGCCATTGGCAGTGAGCTCAATGAAACGGGAGCCAATGCGCATCTGGGCAGCGGTGAGATCTTCGTCGTCGAGGCCGATGAGAGTGACGGCGCCTTCCTGCAGTTGGCCGCAGTGGCTGCGATTGTCACCAATGTTGAGGCCGATCACCTCAACCACTGGGGAAGCCTGGCTGCCATCGAGCAGGGCTTCTTGGAATTTGCGCGAAACGTGCAAGCCAACAGTGGCTTCGTCACCATCTGCATTGACGACGAAGGTGGTCATCGCCTGGCCATCGATGCTGCAGAACTCGGCGTTGATGTGCGCACCTATGGTGCTCGGGCAGACTCCCTGTACCGACTGGTTGAGCCTCGCCTGGTCGGACGTGGGTGGGAATACTCGGTCGAACATGCAGGGGCGCGTATTGGCACGGTGAGCCTGCAAGTGCCTGGCATGCACAATGCCTTGAACTCCTTGGCTGCACTTGTCACCGGCATTGGTCTGGGGTTCGCAACGGACGAGTTGATCCGCGGGCTGGCCGAATTCAGTGGAACCCGGAGACGATTCGATTTCAAGGGTGAGTCGCATGGAGTGCGTGTCTTCGACGACTACGCGCATCACCCGACGGAGATCGAGGCGACCCTGCGAGCAGCGCGCGATGTGGTGGGCGATGGCCGACTGATCGTGGCCTTCCAGGCGCACCACTATTACCGAACGGCACATTTCATGAAGGAGTTCGGGGCGGCGCTTGGCCTCGCCGATGAAGTGGTGGTGCTCGAGGTCTATGCGCCGGGGGAGACGCCAATCCCTGGGGCCAGTGGGCAGACGATGGCGTCCAATGTGCCATTGCCGCAAGGACAGGTGCACTTCGAGCCCTCGTGGTCGGCGGTTGCTGGCGAGCTCGTGGCGCGTTCGCGTCCAGGAGATCTGATCATGACCTTGGGTGCGGGCGACATCGGTCTGCTCGGGGCCGAAGTCTTGGAACTGCTTGCGGAGCGCGCATGACACCGCCAGTCATTGAACTCGACCAACGTCGTGCTCGCGGACCGCGTCGGCGATTGCGCGTCATTTTGGCGATCCTGGCTTTCCTTGCCCTGCTCGCAGCAGCGTGGATGGTCTGGTTCTCCTCACTCCTGACTGCGGATTCAGTCACCGTGGTTGGTGTCGACGGTGCTGCTGCGCAGGAGGTGCACAACACGGCGAGTGTTCCGCTTGGTGTTCCGCTTGCACAGCTCGACACCGACGCCATTGCCCGGCACCTCTCGACGATCGGTTGGATCGATCACATCGATGTCCGTCGTGGATGGCCGCATGACGTCGTCATTGCAGTGACGCCCAGGACGGCCATTGCAACCCGCGGTGATGGCACGGTTGTCGATGCCTC
>DNXA01000040.1:0-4818 GCA_003506065.1 Actinomycetota bacterium | reverse complement strand
CTCGGCCTGGTTGCTGCCATGGGCGTGCTCGTCAGCCTCCCCGATGACCTTCGACACAAGGTCGTGGCGCTGAAGGCCACCACCCGTGACGATGTGCAGTTGACCTTGAAATCCTCGGCAATCGTTCGTTGGGGCAGCGTGGAGCAGGCCGAACTGAAGGCCCATGTCACCCGGGCGCTGCTGGCGCGCAAGGCGAGGATCTACGACGTCTCTGCCCCCGAGCTGCCCACCACGTTCAAGGAGAAGCTGCGCCGGTAATCCCGCCATTTTCGATCTTCACTTGCGCAACAGGGCTCACACCGGCTACCTTCCCGCCGCTCGACGCCAACCTCAGGGTTGATCCTCAACTTGAGGTTGAGAGTTGGTGAAGGGCATGGGTCGGCTGGACAGGTCGGTCCGCCAACAAATGAAGGGAAGCGCAGTGGCGGCTCCACAGAATTATCTCGCGGTCATCAAGGTTGTCGGAATCGGCGGCGGCGGTGTCAATGCGGTCAATCGCATGATTGAGGTCGGACTGAAGGGCGTTGAGTTCATCGCCATCAATACCGATGCGCAGGCACTCCTGATGAGCGACGCGGATGTCAAGCTCGATATCGGTCGGGAATTGACTCGTGGGCTCGGCGCCGGCGCCAACCCCGATGTCGGCAAGAAGGCAGCTGAAGACCACAAGGAAGAGATCGAGGAAGTGCTCAAGGGCGCCGACATGGTCTTCGTCACTGCAGGTGAAGGTGGCGGAACCGGAACCGGTGGCGCACCTGTCGTGGCTGGCATCGCACGTTCGCTTGGTGCACTCACCATCGGTGTTGTGACACGTCCCTTCGGTTTCGAAGGTCGTCGTCGTCAATCACAGGCCGATGTCGGCATCGACAATCTGCGCGCAGAGGTCGACACGCTCATCGTCATTCCAAATGATCGACTGCTGTCACTCTCGGATCGCAACATCAGCGTCATCGATGCCTTCCGTCAGGCCGATCACGTGCTTCTCCAAGGTGTCTCGGGAATCACCGACCTCATCACCACTCCTGGCCTGATCAACCTGGACTTCGCAGACGTCAAGAGCGTCATGCACTCAGCTGGTTCAGCACTCATGGGCATCGGTTCAGCACGTGGCGAGGATCGCGCTGTTGAAGCAGCCGAGAAGGCAATCTCCAGTCCGCTGCTCGAAGCCGGCATTGACGGTGCGCACGGAGTGCTGCTGTCGATCTCTGGTGGCAGCGACCTCGGTCTGTTCGAGATCAACGAAGCAGCGCGACTCGTGGCAGATGCTGCGCACCCCGATGCCAACATCATCTTCGGTGCCGTCATTGACGACACCCTTGGCGATGAAGTCCGCGTGACAGTGATCGCTGCTGGCTTCGATGGCGGCGAGCCACCGGCGCGCACAGCCACGACCCGTCGCTCAACAGAAGCAGCACCAACCACGACCGGAGAGGTGCCAATTGTGACCTCGCCCGCTGCGCGACCAGTGCAGCCAGCTCGAACCATCGTGTTCGATGACGCGGACGATGATCTCGACATCCCCGACTTCCTCAAATAGGGAACTTCCCCAGATCCCTATGAATCCCGTTGTAGTCGGGCGATTTCGCCCGGCTGCACCTGGTGGCCGTCCAGTCAACTGGGCGGCCACTGGTCGTTTGGGCGGAGTCAGTTCGGGGAGCTTTGCCAGCTTGAATCTCTCCCTGACCGTTGGTGACGACAGCACTGCAGTGGCCCAGAATCGGAAGCGGGCTGGTCAACTCTTAGGAGTCTCGGAAATCGCTGTGCTCGATGCTCAGCATGGAGCACACGTGGCATTGGCAACCGGGCCTGGAATTGTCGAGCAGGCCGATGCGGTCGTGACGAACATCCCGGGTCTGGGCTTGCTTGCCCTGGCAGCAGATTGTGTCCCTGTGGTGCTCGCCGACCCCGAGGCGGGCGTCATCGCCGCAGTCCACTGTGGCTGGCGCGGACTTGGCTTGGGGGTCCTGCCTGCAGCCGTGCAGGCGATGCGTGCACAGGGAGCAGAACACATCCGCGCGGTGAGCGGCCCGGCGATATGCGTGGAGTGCTATCCCGTGGGTGCTGACTGCGTGGATGTCCTCAGCTCGCAATTGCACACGGAAGTGTTCACCGCTTGCGCATTCAATCGTTCAGGGCAATGGCATCTGGATGTGCGAGCGGGTGTGCATGCGCAATTGCTTGGCGAAGGCATTGCGATCAGTTCAGTTCGCCGATGCACAGCGACTGACCCGCAATTGTTCTCCTATCGTGCCGAGGGTCGAACGGGGCGACAGGGCATGATCGTGGCGCTATGACGAGCCGACGCGAGGAACTTGAGCAGCACCTCGCTGCTGTCCGCCGCCGGATTGATCTTGCCTGTGTGCAAGCCGGGCGCTCGCCAGCAAGTGTCACCTTGCTGCCAGTCACCAAGACCTTTCCCGCCACTGATGTGGCGTTGCTCGCTGAACTGGGTTGCACCGATGTTGGTGAGAGCCGTGATCAGGAAGCTCGGCAGAAGCGGGCGGAGTGCACTTTGCCGGTTCGCTGGCACATGATCGGCCAGGTGCAGCGCAAGAAGGCCCGTCAGATCCTCCAGTGGGCCGATGTTGTCCAATCCGTGGACCGTCCAGAAGTCGCGGACTCGCTCTCGGCGGCTGCGGTCAGTGCGGACAAGGTGCTCGAAGTGCTGATCCAGGTTTCCTTGGCCTCGCATGACCAGCCCGGGCGCGGGGGAGTCAGGGCGAATGGGCTGGAACAGCTGGCGGCCCATATTCAGCAGCTTCCGGCGCTCAGGCTCGCCGGGATCATGGCAGTTGCCCCTCTGGGTCAGGACCCTTATGTGGCCTTCGGAGCCCTGGCGCAGGCCCAGCAGGCACTCCTGCAGATCGCTCCGCAGGCATTGGTGGTCTCGGCGGGGATGAGCGGTGATCTTGAGGCAGCTATCGCCTGCGGCGCGACACAGGTGCGCATAGGGGGCGCGATACTCGGGAACCGCCCCGTCTGAAGTAACCTGAGGGTTTACGTAAGGCGAATGCATTTTTGTAAGGCGATCTAGGAGGTCCCTGGCTCATGGCTGGCGCAATGCGCAAGATGGCCGTGTATCTCGGCCTCGTCGAGGACGACGATCATGATGATCAGTTCGAGGACGAGTACGAGGATGTACGGCGCGATGTGCGCACCCGCGATCGCCGTCCTGCCTATGACGAGCGTGAAGACGATCGCTACCAGAGTCGCAGCGTCAAGCCGCTTCCGGATACGCGAGCTGTGCGCACCTTCCGCAGCGATGCCATTCCTGACCGGCGACCGACCACGGCGCCGCTGGCTGATCGCCGACCCATCGCGCCGCTTGAATTCAGTCGCATCGAAACCGTGCATCCACGAAGCTACAACGATGCTCGACAAATCGGCGAGGACTACCGCGCGGGAGTTCCCGTCATCATGAATCTCACTGAGCTCGATGATGCTGACGCCAAGCGCATCATCGACTTCGCTGCAGGCCTGGTCTTCGGTATGCATGGCACCATCGAGCGCATCACGAACAAGGTCTTTCTGCTTTCGCCGGCGAACGTCGATGTCGGTGAGGCCGCGCGTGCACAGATCGCGCAAGACGGCTTCTTCAACCAGAGCTGATGGGCGAAGTCGGGCAGATCCTTGCCACAATTCTGTTCCTTTATCAACTCGTATTCTTCGCGCGAATCATTCTTGATCTCCTGCAGATCTTCGCTCGCTCGTGGCGTCCACGCGGTCCGGTCCTGGTGATTGCCGAAGGCATCTACTCCCTGACGGATCCGCCGCTTCGCCTCTTGCGCAGGTTCATCCCGCCGGTTCGACTCGGTGGAGTTGCACTGGACTTCTCATTCCTGCTGCTGCTGATCGTCCTGCAGGTTTTGATCAGCCTGCTGTCGCGCTAGTTGCGCGTGATCGCCAATCGCAGTTCGAGTTCGGGCACCAACACCTCAAACTCGCCGCCAACAGACTGACGCACTTCAGTAGCAAGCACTTCAGCTGCAATCTCGGCCGAGTGGGTCTGCCACATCAGCTGAGCATCGGCATCAACTGATGTCCACCAGATGCTGATGCGATCAGAGATCTCGAAGCCGGCGTTCTTGCGAGCTTCCTGAATTGCGCGCACCACTTCGCGTGCAAGGCCGGCACGACGCAGTTCATCGGTGATGACAAGGTCAAGCGCGATGCTCTCGCCTGCTTCGCTTGCCACCGCCCAGCCTTCACGTGGAGTTTCCGTGACGATGACTTCATCAGCAGTGATCTCAACAGGGCCAAGTTCGCCGGCATCGACGCTGGCAATGCCAGTGGCTCGAAGCGAAGCCTGGATTGCGGCGGCATCTGCAGCAGCAATCGCATTGGCAACCAGTGGCGTCTGCTTGCCGAAGCGTGCACCAAGAGCCCGGAAGTTTGCCTTCATCGAGATATCGACGAATCCGGCTTCGTCAGAACCAAGAGCGTCAGTGCTGATGATGTTCAGCTCTTCGCACACTTGCTCGATCATTTCGGCCGAGAGTTCAGACCATCCTGTTGCTGAGACGAGAGCGCGACGCAAGGGCTGCCGCGTGCGTACGCCACTGGAAGCCCGCGCAGCGCGCCCAAGTTCCACGATGCGTCGAACGAGAGCCATGTCTCTTGTCAACTTGTCATCGACAAGTACGGGTTCAGGAGTTGGCCAGGCTTGCAGATGCACGGAATCGGCTGCGTCGCCATTGGCCATCAAATCCTGCCACACCCGTTCAGTGATGAACGGGGTGAACGGTGCCATGCACAAGGTGGTGATGCGCAGTGCCTCGTGCAAGGTGGCAAGCGCCGCGGGATCGCCGTCCCAGAAGC
>DNXA01000242.1:1298-4551 GCA_003506065.1 Actinomycetota bacterium | reverse complement strand
AAGGCAGTTGCTGTGAAGAAGGCAGCGCCGAAGCCGATTGCCAAGAAGGCTGTGCCCGCCAAGGCTGCGCCCGCAAAGGCGATTGCCAGGAAGTCGGTGCCGGTGAAGAAGGCTGTGGCACCCACTCCCGCCGCTGCACCGGTCCCCGCGCCAGCCCCGGCCAAGAAGGCTGTTCCGGCGAAGAAGGTCGTCAAGCGCCAGCTGGCCCCTTCAGGCAAGCCCATGGTCCGTGAAGACGAATCTCCTTGGACAACAGCAGAGCTCAAGCAGGTGCGTGTCTCGTTGATCCTTGACGTCAAGCGCCTGGAGGATGAACTCGACAACGCCGAGGCCGGATTGGCGGATCTGATCCGAGATTCAGGCGAAGGTGCTGGAGACGACCAGGCTGACGCCGGCAGCAAGACCTTCGAGCGAGAGCACGAGATGTCCCTTGCCAACAATGCGCGCGACATGCTGGTGCAGGTGACTCATGCCATCGCTCGCCTGGACACCGGTACCTACGGTGCATGCGAATCCTGCGGAAAGCCGATTGGCAAGTACCGGCTGCAGGCATTCCCGCGCGCAACTCTGTGCTTGGTGTGCAAGCAGGCAGACGAGAGGCTTTCGCTCTAGTCACTAGAGTGCTCAAGTGAGCTCCCGGCGCAGTACTCGGCCAATCATCACGCTGATCTGCGTTGCACTTGGTGTGGTAATTGTCGATCAACTCGCCAAGGCCTGGGCCATTGCGGAGTTGCGTCCGCGCCTGATGCTCGGCGGTGAGGGCCCCATTGAACTCATCGGATCCCTCTTGCGTTTGACCTACACCCAGAACACCGGAGCCGCATTCAGCATGGGAACTGGTTACACCTGGATCTTCAGCATCGTTGCAGTCGTGGTCGCCATCATCATCATCAGATCTGCTCGAGACTTGGGCAGTGTGGCCTGGGCCATCGCCCTGGGCGGATTGCTCGGTGGGCTGCTGGGCAATCTCACTGATCGCCTGATTCGCGAGCCAGGCATCGGTCAGGGCTATGTCGTGGATTTCATCCAACTGCCGAACTTCCCAGTCTTCAATGTTGCCGATATGAGCATCACCTGCTCTGCGGTGTTGATGGTTGTACTGGCCTTGAAGGGCGTGGACTATCGAGGCAGCGCAGTCGTGAGCGCATGACCGAGCGCATGCTGCCCATCCCCGATGGGCTTGAGGGGGAGCGGGTCGACGTGGCGCTGACTCGCATGCTCGGCCTGTCGCGCACCAAGGCTGCGGCGCTGATCGACGCTGGGCTGGTGCTGCAGGACGGCAAGCCCTTGGCAAAGAGCGACCGGCTGTTAGTCGGATCGATGCTGCAGGTGGATCCTGAAGCCCTTGACCCCAAGTCAGACGTGGACGAAGCGCCGCAACCCGTGCCTGGCATGCGAGTGCTCTACGACGATGACGACGTCGTCGTGGTCGACAAGCCGGTTGGGGTCGCCGCTCATCCAAGTCCAGGTTGGACCGGCCCGACGGTCGTAGGCGGGCTCGCTGCTGCTGGCTATCGCATTTCCACATCGGGCGCCGCCGAGCGCAAGGGAATCGTGCATCGCCTCGATGTTGGAACATCGGGAGTGATGGCTGTGGCCAAGAGCGAGCGCGCTTACACGAGTCTGAAGCGGCAGTTCAAAGAGCGCACTGTCGACAAGATCTATCACGCTGTTGTGCAGGGTCAGCTTGATCCGTTCCGCGGAACCATTGATGCTCCGATCGATCGCCATCCGCATCATGACTACCGCTTTGCGGTTGTTGCCGGTGGCAAGGCCAGCATCACGCATTACGAGACTCTGGAGGCCTTCGCGCATGCTTCCTTGGTCGAGGTGCATCTGGAGACTGGGCGAACCCACCAGATCCGCGTCCACATGTCTGCCATGCGACACCCGTGTGTGGGCGACCTCACCTATGGGGCCGATCCGACCCTTTCCAAGCGATTGGGCTTGGAGCGGCAGTGGCTGCACGCTGTCTCCTTGGGCTTTGAGCACCCATCAACAGGTGACCGGATAGTGGTCACCAGCGAGTATCCGTCCGATCTGGCCACCGCCTTGGCGCGGCTCCGAGAGAGCGCCTGAGTCGAAGTTAGAGTGGGTCAATGACTTCGGAGGATCAGTTCGTTCACCTCCACGTCCACACTGAATATTCAATGCTCGACGGTGCGGCCCGCCTGGATGATCTGCTCGGCGAAGCCGTAAAACTGGGCATGCCCGCCATTGCCATGACCGATCACGGCAACCTCTATGGCGCCTATGAGTTCTATGCCAAGGCCAAGCAGCATGGCATCAAGGCGATCATCGGACTTGAGGGTTACTACGCCCCGCAAGGAAGATTCGAGCGACGCCAGTTCGATTTCGGCGGCGGCTTTGACGAAGGCACGCCTGAAGATCCAACTGCTGGCCGTGGCAAGCAGAGCTACACCCACATGACCTTGTGGTCTGAGACCACAGCTGGCATGCACAACCTCTTTCGCTTGTCGTCCCTGGCAAGTCTCGAGGGTTATTACCACAAGCCACGCTTTGATCGCGATCTCCTGCAGCGCTACGGCAAGGGCCTCATCGGCACCACTGGATGCCCCAGCGGCGAGGTGAATCGATGGCTGCAGGCAGGTCAGTACGACAAGGCCCTGGCCGCAGCAGCCGACTACCGCGACATCCTTGGCGCGGGCAATTACTTCTGCGAGGTCATGGATCATGGGCTGCAGATTGAGACCAAGTTTCGCAAAGACCTGATGCGCATCGCACGGTCATTGGATCTGCCGCTGGTGGCCACCAATGATCTGCACTACGTGCGGGCAAGCGATGCCGACACTCACGATGTCCTGCTGTGCATTGGCACACGCACCACCATGGATGACCCAAAGCGCTTCCGCTTCGATGCCCGCGATTTCTACCTGAAGTCCGCAGCCGAAATGCGTTCGGTGTGGAGTGAGCTTCCCGAGGCCCTTGAGAACACTCTGCTGATCGCCGAGCGCTGCGATGTGGCGTTCACTGAGGGCGCCAACCTCATGCCGCAGTTCCCCGTGCCTGCTGGTGAATCCGAAGAGTCATGGCTTGTGAAAGAAGTTGAGCGCGGACTGCACAAGCGCTATCAAGAGAGCATTCCTGACAACGTCCGAACTCAGGCCGAGTACGAAGTCGGCGTCATCATGCAGATGGGCTTCCCGGGCTACTTCCTCGTGGTTGCCGATCTCGTGCAGTACGCCAAGGACAACGGCATTCGTGTTGGTCCTGGCCGTGGATCTGCCGCCGG
>DNXA01000242.1:0-1268 GCA_003506065.1 Actinomycetota bacterium | reverse complement strand
GATATCGACTTCGATGATCGCCGCCGCTCCGACATGATCCGCTACGCGACCAATCGCTACGGCGAGGAGCACGTCGCGCAGATCATCACCTACGGCTCGATCAAGGCCAAGGCAGCAATCAAGGACAGCGCCCGCGTGCTTGGCTTTCCATATGCCCTGGGTGACCGCATCACCAAGGCGATGCCTGCAGCAGTGATGGGCAAGGACCTCTCCATCGCTGGAATGTTCGACTCCAAGAACGACCGCTACTCCGAGGCCGCGGAATTTCGCGCGCTGGTTGAAGCAGACGTCGATGCAGCGCGCGTGGTTGAGACTGCTCGTGGGCTTGAGGGCTTGAAGCGCCAACCAGGCGTGCACGCTGCCGGGGTCATCCTGTGTCGTGAGCCACTGCTCGATGTCCTGCCCATCTGGCGCCGTGAGCAGGATGGCTCAGTCATCACGCAGTTCGACATGGGGGCATGCGAAACCCTCGGATTGCTCAAGATGGACTTCCTGGGGCTTCGCAATCTCACCGTCCTGGACGACTGCTTGGCGAACATCCTGAGCAATCGCGGCGAGGTTGTCGTACTCGAAGACCTCACTCTCGATGACATCACCACATATGAGCTTCTCGGGCGGGGTGACACCCTGGGTGTGTTCCAGTTCGACGGTGGACCGATGCGAGCATTGCTGCGCTCGATGCAGCCTGACAGCTTCGAGGACATCTCAGCCGTCGGAGCGCTGTATCGCCCAGGACCCATGGGTGCCAATGCCCATAACGACTATGCCGACCGAAAGAACGGGCGCAAGCCGGTTGTCCCCATCCACCCTGAACTTGAAGAACCCCTGGCCGAGATCCTTGGTGACACCTATGGGCTGATCGTCTATCAGGAGCAGGTGATGGCGATCGCCCAGAAGCTCGCCGGCTACTCCCTTGGCAAGGCCGACCTCCTCCGGCGCGCGATGGGCAAGAAGAAGAAGGAGATCCTCGACAAGGAGTTCGAGCCCTTTCGCGACGGCATGCGTGCAAACGGATACGGCGACAAGGCGATCTCGACTCTCTGGGACATCCTGGTGCCGTTCTCGGACTACGCCTTCAACAAGGCGCACTCCGCTGCGTACGGGGTGGTCTCCTACTGGACGGCCTATCTCAAGGCGAACTATCCGTCCGAGTACATGGCTGCGCTGCTGACCAGCGTGAAGGACGACAAGGACCGCTCGGCGATCTACCTGAATGAATGTCGCCGCATGGGCATCAAGGTGCTTCCGCCAGATGTGAATGACTCTGA
>DNXA01000038.1:2801-4355 GCA_003506065.1 Actinomycetota bacterium | reverse complement strand
GCTGGTTCGAGTTCGATCTTGATCCGCAATGCATAGCCAAGAGAGCCGTAGGAGTTGGGAAAGCCATAGAACAGATCGCGATGCGGATCATGTTCGGCTCCAGTGACAGTGATGACTTCGCCGGCTCCGGTGAGGATGTCCATCTCGAGCACTGATTCATGCGGACTGCCCTGTCGGAAACTGGCTGCCTCAATGCCCAAGCCGGTCACCGCTCCGCCGAGGGTGATCGTGCGCAGTTGCGGAACGCACATCGGCATGAGGCCGTGGGGCAGGGTGGCTGCCACCAGATGCTCATATGTGGTCATGCCAAGGACCTCAGCAGTTCGGGCCTGCGGGTCGATATGCAGCACCCCATCAAAAGCGGCGACGTCCAGGCCGGGCGCATCGGTCGCTGCCCTTGGTCGGAAGAGATTGGATGTCCGCTTGGCCAGTCGCACGGTGGATCCCTCAGGGATTCGCGAGTACTGCTCAGCGATCCGGGCAACCAGCAGTTCGTAACGTTCGTCAGCTGCAGACGTCAGCATGAAAACCCACGTTAGTCGGTACGTGCGTACTCGTCCAAGAGCAGTGATAGGAGATGATGACGTGGTGAAGCTCTCCCGGTGGTTGCCTCCCGTGCTCGGATTCGCTGTTTTCCTGACGACCCTGCTCGGCTTCGGCCTGGTTGTGGGGGATTGGACCTCGCGCAATCTTGAGATGAAAGCGCTCGTGAGTGCGGTCGAAGAATCTGAGTCAGCGATGCAATGGACTGACGAACAGATCCAGGACATCATCGAGCAGTACGGCGCGAATGGCACCTTGGCCCCTGCAGAGCAGAAGAAGGCCTTTGATGCGCTTTCCGAAGCCGCCTACGCGGGCAACTTCGCAATCGGTGCTGCTGGCGAAGAGGTGGCCCATGTCAGCGTGCTGCCTTGGCACGGCGACATCAAGAGCGCGCAGACCGCCTACTTGGCTCACAACAAGGCATGGCAGGACTACATGGAGACTGCAACAGAGGATCCGACAGTCCTGTTCAAGACGCAGCCGCTGATCAACAGCACCTTTGAGAGTGCCGAGCCGTTGATGAAGGATGCGGTTCCAGTGCCAGCGCTGTTTGACTTGAAGAAGCGCGTTGACGCGATCTTCGTTCCCCAAGCCTCCACTGGGCCGACTCAAGAAGTGGGCTTCGACACCACCCTCTCTGCCATGCTGATCGGCTAGTTGGTTCGCTCGCAGATCGGTAGGGGGCTGGGTGCAAAGTGAACTGACCTGGTTCGCCAGTTCTGCAGTCGTCGCGCTCATCGTGGCTGCCGTCGTCCGGCAGCGTGGTTACAGCATGGCGCTGCCCGTCATGGGCGTCGGCGTGCTCGTCAGTCTGCTGCCCGTTGGCCCCGACGCTCCACCTGACCCGGGGCTGGTGCTCATTGTGATTCTGGCACCGTTGGTTTTCGGTGAGGCTCTCGGCTCCTCATACCTGGATATCCGCCGAGTCCGCAAACAGGTGATGTATCTGGCCGTGGGGCTGGTGGTGTTCACCACGGTTGCTGTCGCGTTCATCGCGCATGCCATGGTCGG
>DNXA01000038.1:0-2793 GCA_003506065.1 Actinomycetota bacterium | reverse complement strand
CGATGGGCAATCTCGATTCTTGAAGGTGAAAGCCTGGTCAATGATGGAACGGGACTGACTGCCCTGCGGGTGGCGGTGGTTGCGGCCACAGCCGGCACCATCACCATCGCTGAAGTCGGATGGGTCTTCGTTCTCGCGGTTTCGGTCGGAGTCGGCATCGGACTCGCAGGTGGATGGTTGCTTTCGTGGGTCATTGCACACAGCTCTGATGCGATCGCTGCCAACAGCCTCACGTTGATTGCGCCCTTCTTCCTCTACTACGGAGCAGAGCACTTCGAGGGCTCTGGAATTCTCGCGGTGGTGGTTGCGGCGCTGTTCGTTGCACACAGCCAAACCTCAGATCCGCGGCAGGAGAGCCGACTAGATGGCGCAGCGCTGTGGCGGCACGTCACCTTCATCCTGAAGGCGCTGGCCTTCTTCCTTGTCGGGATCGAAGTGCCCGACACCTTCGCATTGCTCACGTCGCAGGAGAAGACTCAGGTTGGCCTGCTTGTAGTTGTCATCGTGCTCACACTGATTCTCACCCGTGTGGTCTTTGTCATGACCATGCTTGGCACGAACAAGGATCGAGGTGATGACGACTGGCGGGTGGTCATCGTCGCTGCCTGGTCGGGGGCGCGCGGCCCAGTGTCGGGCATGGCGGCCTTCTCCATCCCCTTGACCGTTGATTCAGGCGCCCCGCTGCCGTTCCGCAACCTCATCCTGGCCACCACATTCGGCGTCATCGTGATCACTCTCCTGCTCTCTTCAACCATGGGTCCATTGGCACGGATACTGAAGGTGCAACCTGTCGATGACTCAGTTCTGATTCGTCGAGTCGACATTGCGCTTGCGCACGCAGCTTCCGCGCAACTGGAAGAGGCCGTCGAGCAGTCAGCCCTGAAAGGGCAACCACTGCCTCGCAAAGTCGTGGAGCCACTCAAGAGGGGGGTCAATTTGCGCTTGGAAGCCCTCGAGGAATCAGATGGCGATGTTGGTGACAGCCGGTCACACCAAGGAATGGATCTCGCGCGGTTGATGCTTCGTGCAGAACAGGAGGAACTTCTGCGTATTCGCACTGAGGAAGGCCTTCCGGATGGCATTGTGCGTCCGATGCTTGAACAGCTGGAGATCAGGCGTCTAGCGCTGGAAACGCACGGAGATGCATCAGGCCACTCATAGCCCTCAGGCGATGCGTACGACTGATGTTGGTGCTGACTCGGGCGTACGGCCCTGCGGAGTGCTGGCACTCGTGGTGAATCGGTAGCGGCCCTTGGGCTCTCGAACCGAGCACGACAAGGAGACTGAGGGATCAACAATGCGGCAGGCGAGGCGGCCTCGCTGATCGGTGATGCGATAGCCCGTCACAACGGGATAGTCCAATGGCTTCACCGTGAATGTGATGCGCGAACCGGATCTCTTCACCTTGGGCGGGGCGGGTTCCACCGCTGTGGCGGCTGGTGCGGCAATCGCATCGCCCTCGCCTTGAGCATTGACGCTGCGCAGGGTCAGGGGCTCTGCGTGCGGAAAGCTGCAGTAGGGCTGAGTCGCAGCACAGAGGATCGCACCTGCCGCATCGCGTACTTCGTATCCGACCACGGACTCTGGCGAGGTCGTCGGGGCTGACCACCAGAGAGTGTCCGTTCCGTTCATCGAGGTGGTTCGCAGCGATGTCGGTGCACTTGGAATCGTGGGATAGCCGGCTGCAGCCAAAGCCGGATTGAGCAGTCCCAGGTAGCTGATGGCTGCGAAGCCCTGAGCCGTACGCGATTGCCCGCTGCAATTTCCGCCAGCTACTTCTCCGATCAAGAGGATGCGATCGGCGGAGGTGACGAACTGCGGCGCCCCGCTGTCCCCGGGGCAGGTGTCGGAGGAATCCACCGGAGTTGACCAGATCACCAAGCCGTCCGTGGCTCTGCGATTGGCCTCGACATCGCTCAAGGTGAACGCGCCGGTGCGCGGCAGAGGCTGTGACTGGTCTGTCGTGCTGGTTCTTCCATATCCGACAATGCTCGTCTGGGTCTTGGCATCGGCCAGCTTCTGAATCTCAGTTCGATCGGCAAGCCGGGTGAAGGAAGTTGGGGCCAGATCGCTGTCAAGCACCAGGACGGCAATGTCATTGCCAACGACAAACTGGGAGGTATGCGCGTATGCCTGCCCCAAGGCAATGCTCGTCACGTGGACCCGCGATCCGCCTAGGGGCCCATTTGACGAAACGACCGGCCCGGGTGCGCCGGGTGCCAGCGCGAACACACGATTCAGGGCTACGGCTTGGCTGGATCCCGTGTCGGTGACGCAATGGGCCGCTGTGATGAGCACTCGGGGCTTCCAGACCGCTGCGCTGCACGAATCAAATGACCGACCGTCGGTACCCATGACGATCAACTGGGCGCTGTGTCCATCTCCCAGTACTGGGGTCCCGCGCATGATGGTTGGCATTGCGTGCGCCGAACTGGCGATGAGAGTGAATCCAAGGGTGAGTGTCAGCAGCGGCAGGCGGCGGATGTGCACCATATGAGGATATGTCGGTGGTCAATGGCTGACCGCAAGGCGGCACTGCTGCTTGAACGACATTCGCCCGACGTGGATGTCTAGGAGAATTTTTTTCAGAAGTACTCTGCTCGCATGGCAAAGGGCGGATCGTTCCTCGCCGACTTTGACGACCTCGGAAATGCCCGCAGCAGTCTTCCGATAGGAAGGTTCCCTGGCCGCGTATGGATGATCATGCTGTGGCTGGCCTTCAGCTCGATCAAGATCCTGTCGCCAGTAGCCACCGGGATTGTCGATGACAACGCGCAGAAGGCCCGAGTGGTC
>DNXA01000232.1 GCA_003506065.1 Actinomycetota bacterium | reverse complement strand
GGCATCGCGGCCTCGAAGATGCTCATGGCCTGGCCGAACTTCATGGCCCCGCCTTTGAGCTCTCCCAGCACCTTGAACAACTGCTCGGCGGTGCGCTGCTGGATTTCTGCAGCGACGGACTCTGCACTCTTTCCGCCCACTCGCTTGCCGAAACCAAGAGCCGCCCGGCCGGCATAGGCCGCAGGCAAGGAGGCGAACTTCGCGCTTCGCCTGATGGCGCCCTTTGGGAGATCTGGCATGGACCCATTGTCACCCCGCTGGCGTCAGCCAGCGACCGCAGGCTGCATTAGCCATTGACATTCGCACAGTGCGTGCGCTGGGCGAGCATGTTCCTCCACCGCGCCCTCGGGCAATCGAATCTCATATGCGCGATCGCGCCACTTGCCCACGACCACCGAACTGTCGACCCACGAACGCGCCAGTCGGGCAGCCTGAACTGCCACCAACTGGGCGAGCAGTCGATCAACGGGTATCTGGGCAAGCCTGCTGATCGAGGAGTGCAGTTGCATGGAGACGCCAGCCCAATGCGGGTCAGCATCACGCGTATGCAAGTACGAGCAGCGCAGGCAGCTGGTCTGCCCCGGGATCACCAACGGACCGGCTACCGCGCGATCTCCATAGGCAGCGACAAACAGGTGTGGCCCTGCTGGTTGCTGGAGTTCCATTGCTGCGACCTCGGCTCCGATGACCGGATGCAGGCCCAGGACGACGAGCAGATCAGCTTGCTGCGGATCAGTGCTGCGCGTGAGCCCTGCGGCGCTCATGGCCAGATCGGTCGCCTCGGCAAGCACGTCTGAATGTGACAGCTGCCCAGCGCCGGTGATGGCGTACGTCGTTCGGTGGCGAAGGTTCAGGGCCTGGTCGGCCAGCCTGCCGTCACCAAGAGTCAACAAGGCGGCGGCGTGATCGGGGGCAGCCCGATCACGATCGGCTGTGGAGATCAGCCGCCAGACCTCCGGCATCGCGCTGGCGTCGTCCACGGCTCCGATCTGCGCAGCCATGCGGAGCAGGTTCCAGGCCCGCGTCGCCTCGAGTTCGCGATCAGCGAATTGCTCCATCAGCTGATCCACCGTGCTCAGGCCATTGAGGGCCAGGAGCCATTGAGCGCTGGCTTGGTCCAGGGCGATAACGCGATACAGCCGGCCCTCGCCGAGCTGTGCGATGCCAGGTGATCGCCACAGCACCGGGCATTCGGCCCGGTAGCGCGGTCGGGCCCCAGGATTGTCGATCCAGATGCTCGTCATCGAGACAGCCTGCGCGCTGAGTCCTGTGGACAGCGAGGTGAGAACCACACCCATTTTGCGCTATGAGCCCTCGTGCTGTCCGATTTATACCGATTTATGGAGCAAATATAGGGGAAATGTGCACCGCTCCGAGGAGGGCAACCGGGCTCCCAGCCCGGCGTGCCCTAGGGTTGCAGTGCCTGCCCAGCGGGCACGTGGCGAGGCCACAGCCGTACACCAGCGGACACAAGCACCCCGAGTGGGTCAAGAACACAGGAGGGCCACATGGCCGAGGAGAGCTACACCGGCGAGGCGTACTGCGTGAAGTGCAAGGCAAAGCGCGAGTTCACCGGACACGTCGAAGAGACCAATGGCCGTCGCTTCGCCAAGGGCATCTGCCCGACATGCGGAACCAAGGTCACCCGTATCCTGGGTAAGGCCTGAGCGAACTTATGAAGGCGGGACATCCTCGGATGTCCCGCCTTCTGGCTTTTGGGCTTACCGTTTCTCCATGAGCAGCGATCTCCCCTTTGGCTTCGGCGCCGGTGATTCCGGCCAACCCTTTGACATGCAGGCACTTGGCGCGGCCTTTCAGCAGTTCGGGCAGATGCTCTCCAACGCCCCGGCGGAGTCCGGACCAGTTGCCTGGAGCGTCGTGGAAGACGTGGCTCGCAAGTCCTTGCAGACCACGGGCGATCCCGTGGTGGCCGATGCCGAACTTCGATCCATCACCGCTGCCGTGCAACTGGCCAATCATTGGCTGGACGAGGCATGCACCTTCCCCGAGTGCACCGCGGCACCACAGGCGTGGAGCCGGGCCCAATGGCTTGAGTCCACGATGCCCGTCTGGCGTCGAGTCGTTGAGCCAATCGCGACCCAGATGCAAAACGCGATTCCAGCCAATATTCCAACAGAACTCAGTGCGATGCTCGGGCCACTGCTTGGCATGGTGCAGCAGCTGAGTTCGGTCGCCTTCAGCAACCAGCTGGGCAACTCCCTGGCCGGTCTTGCGCGCGAAGTGGTCAGCGCCTCCGATATCGGCATTCCACTTACAGACAACCCGGTCGTGGCCCTCGTACCAAGCAATGCCACGCAGTTTGGTGAAGGTCTGGAAGTTGCCGCAGACGATGTCCGGCTCTATCTCGCGCTTCGAGAGTGTGCCCATCAGCGCCTCTTCGCGCATGTGCCGTGGTTGCGTGCCCGAGCCATCGGGGCGCTCGAGGCCTACGTGGCTGGGCTGCACGTGGACCAGGACCGCTTGCAGGACATGCTCCAGGACGTCGACTTCGCCAATCCCGAGGCGATGCAGGAACTGATGACCTCCGGCCTGATGACCCCAGATGACACCGAGGAGCAACGCGCAGCGTTGGCCAGACTGGAGACCCTGCTCGCCCTGGTCGAAGGCTGGGTTGACGATGTGGTCACCGAAGCAGCCAGGGATCGGCTGCCAGCGGCTGTCGCCCTGCGTGAATCGATGCGACGACGTCGAGCAGCAGGCGGACCAGC
>DNXA01000073.1 GCA_003506065.1 Actinomycetota bacterium | reverse complement strand
CAATATCCGCAGGCTCCTTGCCTCCCTTGGTCGATCTGTTGCACAAGCCACGAAGTTCACGGAGATTGCGAAGGATGTCGGGGGCGACAATGGTCCCATCGCGCGCGACACACTCACCAACTACCTCACAGCGCTCGATCGCCTTCACCTCACCGACAACTCCGAAGCTTGGCGGCCCCACATGCGATCGAGGGTGCGACTGCGCCAGGCGCCCGTGCGCTACCTGGTCGACCCGTCTCTCGGCGTCGCCGCGCTCGGGGTCGGCACTTCCGAACTCCTGGCAGACCCCAACGCACTAGGCCTGCACTTCGAGGCGCTGGTTGTACGCGATCTCCGCATCTATGCACAGCCTCTCGGCGGCTCGGTGGACTCCTGGCGCGATGCGAACGGCCACGAAGTCGACGCAATCGTCAGTGTGCGAGACAACAAGTGGGGCGCCTTCGAGATCAAGCTTGGCTTCGATGCCGTTGAAGAGGCAGCAGAGTCCCTGCTGCGCTTCGTCGCCAAGGTCGACACCAGCCGTCACGGTGAACCGGCGTTCCTCGGCGTGATCATCAGTAATGGAAGCTACGCCTACCGCCGTGAGGACGGCGTGCACGTCGTCCCTATCGCGTGCTTGGGTCCCTGATGTCCACGGCCCCAAGAGGCCGCAGCTTTGAAGGAGGTATCTGTGCCGACAGCTGACTTCAGCGAGTTCTCGTACGGATACGCCGTTGTGCGCCACCAACTCGAACCAATTCCATGCCATGCGGGGGTACGAGGCTGACATCGCACGGGGATGCTGACTGAACTCGATAAGCAGGGCTGGGCCAGTCAGATCTTGAGAGCCGACTGGCCCTTGTAGTGTTCGGCCAATTGGGGAGGCTAGCTCGGATTTGCTGCAGCGGCGACGGCAGCAGCAACTGCTGGCGCAACATGCTCATCGAAGACGCTCGGAATGATGTAGGCGGGGGAGAGGAGATCCTCGGTCACAACATCGGCGATCGCGTTCGCCGCAGCTACCAGCACCTCGTCGGTAATGACGTGCGCACCGCAGTCCAGCATGCCGCGGAAGATGCCCGGGAAGGCAAGCACATTGTTGATCTGATTGGGGTAGTCACTGCGTCCGGTGGCCACGACTGTCGCGTACTTGTGCGCCTCGAATGGATCGATTTCTGGAGTCGGATTGGCGAGCGCGAACACGATCGCGTCCTTGGCCATCCGCGAGACATCCTCAGCAGTGATCATGCCTGGCTGGGAGACGCCGATGAACACATCGGAATCGACCATGGCGTCTGAAAGGTTGCTCGTCACGTTCCTTGGGTTCGTGCGGCTGGCCAGATCCTTCTTGTCCGAATCGGAGAACTCACGATCCATATGCAGTGGCCCCTTGGAGTCGAACAGCACGATGTCGGTGACGCCGGCCTTCATGAGCAGGTGAGCAACGGCAGCGCCTGCAGCGCCGGCACCCACCATGACGATGCGAAGCNNACAGCCGTGCCGTGCTGGTCGTCATGCATGACGGGGATGTCCAGGGTTTCGCGCAGCCGGCGCTCCACCTCAAAGCAGCGTGGGGCGGAGATGTCCTCAAGGTTTATTCCACCGAAGCCAGGCGCGATCAACTGCACTGCGCGCACGATCTCGTCAACGTCATTGGTTGCCAGAGCAATGGGCCATGCGTCGATGTTGGCGAAGCGCTTGAACAGCGCAGCCTTGCCTTCCATCACTGGCATTGACGCCTCGGGTCCGAGATTGCCGAGTCCGAGAACTGCCGAGCCATCAGTCACCACAGCAACCGTGTTGCGCTTGATGGTGAGTTCGCGTGCCAAGGAGGGATCCTCGGCGATGGCCAGACACACGCGCGCGACGCCCGGTGTGTACGCGCGTGCCAGTTCCACTCGATTGCTCATGGGCACAGTGGCCTGCACTTCGAGCTTGCCGCCGGCATGGATCAGCATGACGGAGTCGCTGACATGCTCGACATGGCTGTCCGGAACAGCGGATAGTGCTGCAGAAAGTCGCTCTGCAGCATCGTCCCCGCCGAGCAGGCAGGTCAGTTCCAAGACCAAGTGAGCATGGCCTGGCTCGACAACATCCATCCCAGTCACGACACCTTCAAGGGAGCTCACTGCGTGCGTGAGGGCTCCCGAGGCATGGGCTTCTGGGGTGGTGCGGATGCGGGCTGTGTAGGACGTCTCGAAATTGATCACCGTAGGAGTGTAGTGATCAACGAGGCAGTGATTGCAGGTGTTCGTTCACCTTGGCGCACATACTCCCGAGGGCTTCAAACTCCTCTGGTGTCAGGACATCGACGAGGTGAGTCCGCACGCTGTTCACATGTGCTGGGGCGGCAGCGACCAGTGATTCCCAGCCCTTGGTGGTCAGCACCGCGAAGGAGCCACGACGGTCATCTGCGCAGGATTCCCGGCTGACCAGGCCTGCCTTCTCCATGCGATCGACCTGATGCGAGAGGCGGCTGCGTGAGGCCAAGGTGCGCTCGGCCAAGTCGCTCATGCGAATGCGACGATCGGGGCTTTCTGACAGTCGGACAAGAATTTCATAGTCGGGCAGGGTCAGCCCGCTCTCGCACTGCAGATCGCGGCCCAGAATCTCAGGGAGCAGGGTGGACGCCGCGATCCAGGCACGCCAGGACTGCTGTTGGTCCGCCGTCAGCCATTGGGTCATGGGGCAATGATACGCGGAGTTAGTTGAAATCGAAACTTCATAAATCGGCCATTCGCGCCCAGTTATGCGTCGAGCTCCCAGATTCGAATGCCGCCGAGGATTCCGTTCTCATTGGAGACCAGCGAGCCCTTGGGGCCGGTGTCCTCTTGAGTGAGGAGTCGGGCATTGCCACCGCCCACATAGATGTGATCGAAGCTCAGCATCGCATCGAAATAGCCAATGGCCTTGCGCACCTTGATGAGCCAGGCGTCCACCCCGATATGACGCAGTTCAGCATCGCCAAGAGCGATATCTGTGGTCATTGTGTCGTCGAATGGACCGTGCGAGAGTTCAAGATGCGGCAGCAGCTGCCCATCTTGAAACAGCGAAGTGCCTACGCCAGTTCCAAGAGTGAGCACGAACTCCAGGCCCTTGCCCTGCGCCACTGCGCAGCCCTGCACGTCTGCATCATTGGCCACTTTCGTCGGCAGGCTCATTGCAGTGGCAATGGCCGTGCGCAGATCGAAGCCGGCCCAAGCCTTGGCCATGGCGGCATCGCGCTCTCCATTGCGAACTCGCCGAGACAGAGATGGAACCTCGAGCACAACTCCTTGGCGGACCAGCCCTGGGAAGCCCACTGTGACCCGATGCGCCGCAGGCAGCGGGCTGACCAAAGCCAGGACCGTCGAGAGGAAGATTTCTGGAGTGCATGGATACGGAGTCGCGACGCGCACCTCGTCCACCACCATTGCCCCCTTTTCGTCGAGAACAGAGGCCTTGAACCCGGTGCCGCCAATATCAAGAGCAAGGGTGTGCACATCGGTTGGCCAAGGGTTGGTGACTGCTGGCCAAGGATTGGTCGGGATGGTCATTTGGTCAGTACCTCTGCTCCGTCTGTTGTGACAAGGATCGTGTGCTCGAACTGGGCAGTGAGCTTGCGATCAGCAGTGACCACAGTCCAGCCATCGTTCCAGATTTCGTAGTCGTAGGTACCAAGAGCGATCATCGGCTCGATGGTGAACGTCATTCCGGGAACCATGATGAGGTCGGCATTGGGATCGTCGTAGTGCGGGATGACCAAGCCAGAGTGAAATGTCGTTCCGATGCCGTGACCGGTGAAATCCCGGATCACCCCGTAGTTGAATCTCTTGGCGTAGCTCTCGATGACTCGGCCAATGACATTGAGCGGACGGCCTGGTGCCACCGCCTTGATCGCACGATTCATGGCCTCGTGCGTGCGCTCGATGAGCAACGAGGCCTCCTGCGACACCTCACCGACGGGGAAGGTCGCATTGGTGTCGCCGTGAACCCCGCCGATGAAGACCGTCACGTCGATATTGCAGATGTCACCCTCGCGCAGCACGGTTGAATCCGGGATGCCATGGCAGATGACCTCGTTGACCGAGGTGCAAATCGATTTCGGGAAGCCTTTGTAGTCAAGTGGTGATGGGTAGGCGCCGTGGTCGCAGATGTATTCGTGTGCGATCGCATCGAGCGCATCAGTGGTGATGCCCGGACGAATATTTCGACCGACCTCCGCGAGAGTCTGCGCTCCGAGATGTCCCGAGATGCGCATGAGTTCGATGGTCTCGGCATCCTTGACTTCCGAACCAGTGAACGTTGCAGGGCCAGGCTTGCCGACATATTCAGGTCGGACGATGCTCTGTGGAACCGCTCTCTTGGCCGTGACGCGACCTGGGCGAACCTCCGCGGGCGGAGTAACCGTTGACATAGGCAGCAGTCTAGGTTCAGCTAAGTCGAAGAAGGGAATAGTCATGGCTTGGTACTTCTGTTTGGTGCACCAGCGAGTGGAACCAGAGGACGGATGCGCAAACGCAGAACGCATGGGCCCCTACGCATCCGAAGCAGAGGCAACTGCTGCGATGGTCACTGCGCGTGAACGCAATGCAGCATTTGATGCGGACGAAGACTGAGAGTTCTTGCTGTACGCGTCAATGAGGCCCGCACCGTAAGGTGCGGGCCTCATTGACGTTCTGACGGTTGTGTTTAGCGTGCAGCCTTGCGGACTGGCGCCTTCTTTGCAACGCGCTTCACTGCAGTCTTGCGGGCCGGAGCCTTCTTGACTGCCTTCTTGACGGTG
>DNXA01000001.1 GCA_003506065.1 Actinomycetota bacterium | reverse complement strand
GAAGGCATGGGCACCACGGTTACCGCGCTGTATTGGCTCGGCGCACGAGTGGCCGTCGTGCACGTCGGCGACTCACGCGCCTACTTGCTGCGCGATGGCGAACTCAGTCAGTTGACCCATGACCACACCTATGTGCAAACCCTCGTCGATGCCGGGCGCATCTCCGAGGAGGAAGCCGCCACGCATCCTCGCCGGTCGTTGCTCATGCGAGCACTTGATGGCGTCAATCCCGTTGAAGCTGACCTCTCCGTACGCGAGGCTCGCGCAGGCGATCGCTATCTGCTGTGCTCAGATGGGCTGTCGGGAGTCCTCAGCACTGAGGAAATCGGCATCCTGCTTGCTGAAGGCGAACCCACTGGTTGCGTGACACGTCTGGTTGATCGAGCACTCGAATATGGAGCGCCCGACAACGTGACGGTGGTGGTTGCCGATGTCATCGACTACGACCTTGACATTGCCGATTCCACGATTCTGCCGGTCGTCGTTGGCGCCGCTGGCGAACTGCGGGTGCGCGAGCGCCTGCCTCATGTGGAGTTTCCTCTCGACGCCCAACCTGATCCTGAGAACGTCGCCATCGCTCGCGAACGAGCAGTCGCTGCAACACCTGAGAGCGCATTGAAAGTTCGCAAGCGCGAAGTGCGACGTCGACGCTGGGTGCAGTGGACGCTGAGCATTCTTGTGATTCTCGCTGCGTTGGCCGCTGGCATCTTCACTGGGCGCGCATGGCTGCAACATCAGTGGTACGTCAGTGTCTATGGCAACCCGGGAACGGGAACTGTGGCTGTCTACAACGGGATTCCGGGTTCGGCCCTCGGCTTCTCCTTGTCCAGAGTCATAACTGACAGTCACGTCGCCGTGGGAACCCTTCCGCTGTTTGATCAGGAGTTGGTGAGCAAGGGGATCCCTGCGGCCGACGAGAATGATGCAGCGCGCATCACGAACGAATTGGCGCAACGGGCTCGCGAGTGCCAGGCCGAGGTGCCAGCTGCAGGCTGCCCGGGGACGCCGAACTGATGGCCTTCCAGAGCGTGCCAACGCGACAGCCCAACCGCCGGACCACCGAGTTGCTGCTGATCATCGGGGCCTGGCTGCTTGGGGTCATTGCCGCAGTGCAGATCGGCTGGGCAACCGGCGAGGGCATGACCGTGCCCATGTGGATCACGGTGACCATCGTCGGCGTGCTGGCCATTGCCATGCACATCGTGGTGCGCATTCGCGCCAGTTATGCCGATCCGATCCTGCTGCCGATTGCGACGCTGCTGACGGTGTTCGGGCTGGTGATGATCTACCGCATCGACGTGGCTGCAGCTCAGAGAGCCGAGCGCAACAGTGCTCCACCACCGACACCGGATGTGTATGCGCAACTCACCTGGTTCGCTGTAGCTGTGGTGCTGTTCATCGCCACCCTCATCCTGGTCTCAGACCACCGTCGTCTGCAGCGATTCACCTACACCTTCGGGCTGCTTGGGCTCGTGGCACTTGTGCTGCCACTTGTGCCAGTGATCGGCAACACGGTCAATGGCGCAACTCTTTGGGTGCGCATCTTCGGACTGTCCTTCCAGCCCGCTGAGGCAGCAAAGATTCTGCTCACGATCTTCTTTGCCGGATACCTGGTGATGAAGCGTGACTCGCTCGCGCTNNTTCGTCTTCATGCTCTACATCGCAACCCAGCGGCGCTCTTGGATGATTCTCGGAGGCACGCTGTTTGTGCTCGGCGCAACAGCGGCCTACTTCGCCTTCGGCCATGTGCGCGTGCGCGTGGACATCTGGTGGGATCCATGGGGCGATCCGAACAACACAGGCTATCAACTCGTGCAGTCGCTGTATGGCCTGGCCAGTGGTGGCATGTTCGGCAGCGGCCTGGGCCAGGGATATCCCGATTTCGTTCCCTTTGCCAACACCGACTTCATCGTGGCGGCCCTTGGCGAGGAACTCGGCCTGACCGGACTTGTTGCCATCGTTCTGCTGTATGGCGTTCTGGTTGAGCGCGGCATCCGTACCGCGATTGCAGTGCGGGACTCCTTTGGACAGCTGCTCGCAGTTGGCCTGTCACTGACACTCGCCTTGCAGGTCTTCGTCATTATCGGTGGCGTCACACGGTTGATTCCGCTGACCGGGCTGACCACCCCGTTCCTTTCCTATGGCGGCTCTTCACTTGTTGCCAACTGGGTGATCATTGCCCTGCTGATCCGCATTTCAGATCGCGCCCGCCGACCCGATGTCTACGTACCCAGTGTCGATGAGGCACTGACTCAGGTGGTGCGCAAGATATGAATCGCCCCATCCGCCGGGTGAGTGCGGTGCTTGCTCTGCTGCTGCTCGCACTCATTGCCAACATCACGATCATCCAGGTGTTTCGCGCTGCTGACTATCGCGAGCGGCCAGGCAATCAGCGACAGTTGCTCGCTCAATACGACCGGGAACGCGGTCCGATTCTGGTGGCCGCTGACCCGGCTGCACGGTCCATAGAGACTGGCGACACCCTTCGATACAAACGCGTGTACTCCAATGGTCCGCTATATGCGCCGATCACCGGCTTCTACTCACTCGTCTACGGCGCGACCGGACTCGAGCGCACCGAGAACCGCATCCTCAATGGCAGTTCTGACCTGCTGTTCGTGGACCGAACCAAGCAGCTCTTCGCCGGACGCCAGATTCAAGGTGGCGCCGTCACCACCACGATCAACAGCCGCGCTCAGGAGGCCGCCTTCAAGGGTCTTGGCACAAAGACCGGTGCGGTTGTGGCCATTGAGCCCTCGACTGGTCGAATTCTTGCGTCAGCGCAATCGCCCTCATTCGATCCGAATCTGCTGTCCTCGCACAATCCCGCTGAGATTCGCGCCTACTACGAGAAGCTCACTGCAGATCCCAAGAAGCCATTGCTGAATCGACCACTCGTGGGATTGAACCCGCCAGGTTCAACCTTTAAACTGGTGGTGACCGCCGCCGCTCTCGCGTCCGGTGAGTACACCGCGGACTCGATCCTGCCCGGACCAAGCACGTACAAGCTTCCCAACTCCACCAAGGAGCTCCACAACTGGCAGGGTCGCGCCTGCAGTTCCAGTGGGTTCCTCACCTTGGAGCAGGCACTTGCCGTCTCATGCAATACGGCCTTCGCGTACCTCGGCAATCAACTGGGCGACGATGCTCTCCGTGCTCAGGCACAGAGCATGGGATTCGATACCAGTTTCGAGGTGCCGCTGCGAGCTGCTCGGTCCACCTTCCCTGAGGATCCCGATGCTCCCCAGACTGCCTTGAGCTCAATCGGTCAGTTCGATGTGCGCGCCACCGCACTGCAGATGGCCATGGTTGGCGCAGCAATCGGCAACAAGGGCGTGACGATGAACCCGTACTTGGTTCAGCAGATCAGGGGCCCTGATCTTTCGATCCTGCAGACCACCGTGCCTTCAGTCTTCAAGCAGGCGATGACACCGCAGAACGCAGCTTCGGAGACCGACATGATGGTGAACGTTGTCAACAACGGCACCGGTTCCAACGCTCGAATTCCTGGCATCGATGTTGCAGGCAAGACCGGAACTGCACAGACGGGCAATGCCCGACCATCAGTTGCATGGTTCGTCGCCTTTGCACCTGCCCAGAACCCTCAAGTCGCTGTTGCGGTGATGATTGAAGAAGCGGGAACTGCAGAGATCAGTGGAAACGGACTTGCCGCGCCAATTGCGAAGAAGGTCATCGAAGCGGTGCTGCGGGATTCACAGAGCAACCTGAGATAGTTGGACTCAAGTCAATGGAGGAAGTGTGAGCGACGTGCGCATGCTTGGTGATCGCTATGAAATTGGCGGGGTCATCGGGCGTGGAGGCATGGCCGAGGTTCATGAGGCGCATGACGTGCGCCTCGGACGCAGGGTCGCAATCAAGATCCTGCGCCCCGACCTTGCTCGTGATCCCGATTTCCAGGTTCGTTTTCGTCGCGAGGCGCAATCCGCTGCTGCGCTGAACCATCCGAACATCGTTGCGGTCTACGACACTGGCGAAGACCGGCTCGATGGGGAGAATGGCGGGCCTCAGGTTGTCGTTCCCTATATCGTGATGGAGTTCGTTGACGGCATGACCCTGCGTCAGCTGCTCTCCGCAGGTCGACGTCTGCTGCCAGAGCGTGCCTTGGAGATTGCCTCCGGCGTGCTGTCGGCACTGGACTACGCGCATCGCCACGGCATCGTTCATCGCGACATCAAGCCTGCCAACGTGATGCTCACCCGCACCGGTGACGTGAAGGTGATGGATTTCGGCATCGCGCGAGTCATCAACGAGGCAGGCATCAGCATCACCGCCACTTCAGCCGTGATGGGCACTGCTCAGTACCTGTCACCTGAGCAGGCTCGTGGAGAAGTCGTCGACGCCCGCAGTGATCTCTACTCAGCAGGTGTGCTCCTGTATGAGTTGCTGACGGGCCGCCCACCATTCATAGGCGAGTCGGCTGTCTCCATTGCGCACCAGCATGTGTCGGAGATGCCGACACCTCCATCGCAGATCGACAACGGAGTATCGCCGGAGATTGATCTCATCGTGCTCGCCGCATTGGCCAAGCGCACTGATGAGCGCTACCAGACCGCTGGCGAGTTCCGCGCGGACGTTGAACGGGTGATCCAAGGTGGTCCGATGACCACGGCCGTGCCAGTCATGATGGCCAGCGAGCACACCCAGATGCTCTCGCCCGTTGAAGCCTCCGGCAGCGCGGCCTACGCCCGATACCAACAGCAGCAGGGGCGAGGCCGCGGTGGCGCGTTCTGGGCCATCGCCGCAGTCGCGATCGTCGGTGCGCTTGCAGCTGCCCTGTTCTTTGTGTATCCATTGCTCACTGGCGGAAGCGCGAACAAGGTCATCGTTCCCAACCTCGAGGGTCTCACCGTCGAAACCGCGCAGACCTATCTGCAGGCTTCAAAGCTCACTCTCGGTGAACAGACCACCGAAGTCTCTGATCGCCCGACAGGGCGCATCATCGCTCAATTGCCTGCCTCTGGTGAGTCGCTCGAAGAAGGCCAGGCCGTCAACGTCACGGTGAGCAGTGGCAAGGAGCAGGCCACCGTTCCGCAGTTGATCGGTCTCACGTCAGTTGAAGACGTTCAGATCGCACTGGAGGACGTGGGTCTTCAGCTTGGCCCGGTCGGCGAGGTTGAATCCGATCAACCAGCTGGTTACGTGGTGTCGCAATCCCCAAGTGAGGGCGATCAACTCAATGTCGGCAGCACGGTGTCGATCAAGATTGCCTCCAGCAGCGTGAAGGTTCCAACAGTGATCGGACTGACTGAGGCGCAGGGTCGAAGTGACATCGTCCAAGCTGGTTTCGATCCGCAGGTGATCTACCAGGAGACTGGCGCCGATGTCGCAGGAACAGTACTGGCCCAGTCGCCCAAGGGCGGGGCCAAACTGGATCGCGGCTCTGTTGTCACTATCACGGTTGGAAAACTCAGTGCAATACCTGCCCCAACGATTACTGAGAGTCCCCCACCACAGGTGGGCTAGCGATGCACGACGGGGGCTAGCCCCTGGCTCTTGGCGACAGCGGTCTGGTCGCCGCATTCGGCCAGCCAGTTGGCCAGCATGCGATGCCCGCCCTCGGTCAGGACTGACTCTGGATGAAATTGCACGCCCTCGATCGGCAGTGAGCGGTGACGCACACCCATGATCACTCCGCTGTCGGTTTGACCAGTGACCTCCAGTTCGGCGGGCATGGTGGCTGGGTCGATGGCTAATGAGTGATACCTGGTGGCGGTGAATGGGTCAGGCAGGCCCTGCATTACCCCGATGTCGCCGTGGTGCACGAGAGAGACCTTGCCGTGGAGCAGCTCTGGAGCACGTCCCACAGTTGCACCAAAGGCAACGCCAATGGCCTGATGGCCCAGACACACACCCAGGATCGGCAACTTGCCGCCGCATTCCTGCACGATGGCAATGCAGACTCCGGCATCTTCTGGCGTACCAGGACCGGGGGAGAGCAGGACTCCGTCAAAGGCCAGCGCCTCCTGGGGAGTGACTTCGTCATTTCGCCGCACGGTGACGTCAGCGCCAAGCTGAGCCAGGTACTGCACGAGGTTGAAGACAAAGGAGTCGTAGTTGTCCACAACCAAGATCCGCGTCATACGGGGTATCTTCTCAGCACAAGGTCGGGCCTACGAGGGCCGGCTCGTTCACAGGAGGGTGACCACAGTGCCAGAGTCCAAGCGTCGCAAGAAGGACAACGGCTACACACCGCCCCCAAGCATGGGCGAGCGGAAGGTCGCCAGATTGGGATCGCCCCGCTGGCTGGCGCCCCTCATGGTGGCCTGCTTCATCATCGGCTTGATCTACATCGTGGTCTTCTACATTGCTGGAACGCAGATTCCGATCATGCAGGATCTCAGCAATCTGGTGAATATCGGCATCGGCTTCGGCTTCATCATCGTCGGCTTCTTCCTATCCACGAAGTGGCAGTAACAGCGACCTGACGAACACCGCTTACGGCAGGTAGTGGAAACGGCAGGCCGCGATCCGAACGTCCAGCCCAACCACCTTGTAGACCAATCGATGCTCATCGGTGATCCGTCGCGACCAATAGCCGTGCAATCCGTGCTTGAGGGCCTCAGGCTTGCCGATGCCGACATTGGGTTCGTCCGCCAGCGCCCCACGGGCGATATCACGCAACAGGTTATTGATGCGCGCCAGCACCCGAGGATCCTGAACCTGCCAGTACAGGTAGTCAGCCCATGCCTGCTCATCCCAGACGAACCTCATTCCAGCAGCTGTCGTTCCTGCCCACGACCTGACTCCAAGCGCTCGATGGCGGCGATGAGCCGCGCAGCATTGGCGGGATTCTGAAGCAGGTAGGCGGTCTCCTTGAGGGACTCGTAATCCTGAAGAGAGACCATCACTACTGGCTCGTGGCCAGCCCGAGTCACCACGATTTCCTCACGATCATTGGTGACCGAATCCAGAGCCTGGGCCAGATTCGCCCGTGTCTGCGTGTA
>DNXA01000261.1 GCA_003506065.1 Actinomycetota bacterium | reverse complement strand
CTCCTCCCTGAGCGGTTTGGTGATGTGGATCGTCTGGTGGGTCACCCGAGGCATCTCGGCCCTGCGCCGGTCCTATCGGGGGCGCGATCAAGTACTGGCATGGACCGGACCGATCATGATCTTGATGATGCTGCTGGCCTGGCTGGTGGGCTTCCTGTTTGGCTACGCAATGCTCATTTACGGCATCAGCGGGATGGAGTTCGGTCAGGCTCTGCGCCAATCTGGGTCAAGCCTGCTCACTCTCGGTTTCGCTGGAGGCACGACTGAGGACCAGACCATCATCGATTTCGTCGCGGCGACCACTGGTCCCATCATCATTGCGATGCTGATCGGCTATCTGCCCACGATCTTCCAGACCTATCTCGAGCGCGAAGTGCTCATCACGACCATCAGCACCATTGGTGGCGAGCCCACGTGGGGGCCAGAGTTCCTCGCACGCACTTCGCTGGCGGGCGCCACGGATGAGACTGGCCGCCATTTCGCCGAATGGGCGCAATGGGCAGCGCGCTTGCGTCTGACCCACATGACCTACCCGACCTTGATGTATGTGCGCGGATCGCGAGCCAATCGTCACTACGTCGTTGCTCTCCTTGCCATGCTCGACGCCGCCGCCTTGAAGATCTCGCTCACCAAGTCCGAGGAGCGTCACGACGCATATCGTCTGCTGCTGCAAGGGTCTGCGGCCTTTGAGACTCTGTACCTCGTCCTTGGCGCACCAAAGAAGGGTCGCCACCGCATCCCGATTGTCGGCAACTACATCCCGCCCAAGAACCAGGGGCCTCGCATCAACTCGCATCTGCCTGCCTGGAATGACGATCTCCGCGCCGTGCATGCAGCATCAGCAGCCGACAGCAGCTTTGCGATGTCCCGCTTGCACGCCTTGCAGCTGGGGATGGACCGTCAACGCGCATCCACACTCACTCGTGACCAATTCGATCGCGCGGTCGCGATGATGCACGAGGCCGGGGTGCAGATTGACCGCGATCTCGATGAGGCATGGGCCATGTTCCGCGACATTCGCAAGGAATACGAGTTCCCCGCGTATGGGATGGCACTCAAGCTCGATGTTGTCCCAGCTCCCTGGAGCGGGCCGCGCTTTCGCAGGACCGAGATCATCCATCCGGCATCCGCAGTGGAGATGCGCCAGCACCTTCCCGAGTGACTATTCGCGGAGGGTGACCTGCTTGGTGATCAACAGCGCCCTCGCACGACGCTCCGCATCGGTCAATGGAGTGTCCAGTTCAAGCGCACTGTTGAGCCGGCCCAGGAATGCAAGCGCTGGAGCCTCTGTGGCTGCTGCACCAAATCCCAATGGCAGATCCCAGACCGGCACGATGATGCCTTGAGCTCGGAACATGCCCACCAGNNNGGCTCCTCGGCGATTGGCATTCCCCAACGAAGATGCTCCTTCTCGCCCATCTGCGTCCAATAGGCCGCTTCAACCGAGGTCAGGCGTTCGGTCGGATTCGCATGGGCGCTTGCTGCTTCGAGCGATGCCTTGATCTCTTCGGTCAACTCTTCTGCATCGACCCAGTAGTCGAAGTCAGCATGCACCTGAATGTCCAGCGGAGCATCGGTCTCCACCAGATCCTGCAGGCGCAGGGGGCTGGTGGAGTCGCGCGATGGCGGCACCGTGGTGCCTGGTTCGGCGTCCAGGGCCATTGTCAGAGCCAGAGCGAGATCTCGACTCGCGTTGCCCGTGCTGGTATTGACCTGCAGGCCGAGCAGGATCCCGCCGTCTGCTCGCACGAGCGCAGGGTGAGCCATCGGCAGGACGGTCGCCAAGGTGACCTTGCGTGCGGAATCACGAAGGGTCAATTGGACGGTGGCTGACGGCACGAGCTCACGCAGGACAACGATGTCGCACTCAGAGACGAAGCCTTCAAATGGCCGGGCCGAGTCCACCGATTCCACGCTGCGTCCGTGGCAGGCCTTGTACCGCTTGCCGGAGCCGCATGGACAGGGCTCGCGCATTCCAACGACCGGGATCGCCCCGTCCTCGCCGATGGTCGAGGCAGTACGGACGGGAGCCTTCTTCTTTGCCATGCCCGAACCTTAGGGATGCACGCGCATCTGCTCGCGCACCATCCCGGGACGGTCGGTGATGATGGCATCAACGCCAAGGTCCAGGCACTGGGCCACCTGCCCTGGATCGTTCACCGTCCAGACGTGGACTTCTCCATTGAGAGCCTGCACCGCAGAAACGAATCCGGGCCGTTTCAGCAAGGCGTCCACCGAGATGCCGGCAATATGCGCTGACCCGGGCAATGTCCCCGAGCGGCGCCAGGGTGGGATCCGACCCATGAGATAGACCGTCGAAATGCCAGGCTCCAGAGCTGCCACCCGCTTGATTGCCGATGAGCTGAAAGACATCACCCGCACTCGGGTCTCGTGGCGCCCTGATCGAATCAGTCCGAAGTAGCGCAACTCCTCGAGCAACTCCAGTTCCACATAGCGACCAAAGCGAGTCGGGTGCTTGGTCTCGATTGAAAAGCTCATCGTTGGAGAGGAATCGAGCATCGCGGCAAGCAGCACTCGCAGGGTCAGCACAGTCCTGCGCTCATCCAGTGCTGGCGTGACTGCGGCAAGTTCTTCTTCTGGTTCGCTGAAGTCGTACTTCAACAGATCATGCAGCCGCATGGCCGACACTGTTCCGCCACCGTTGCTGGTGCGATCAATCCGGCGATCATGCACGCAGACCAAGGTGCCATCGGTCGTGAGGCGGACATCGCATTCGATGCCGTCAGCGCCCTCCTCCACAGCCCGCAGGTAGGCCGCCAGGCTGTGCTCTGGTTCGAACTCATGCGAGCCTCGGTGGGCGATGACAAGAGGTTGCAAGCCCGGGGCGCGAAGGTCATCCACCGACCTAGCGTTCCACATGGATTCCACTTGCTCCGTTCTTCGCTGGCGTCCAACTAGGCTTCGGCGAGCATTCAACGGCTCAACGCGTTTGGGGGTACGTCATGGGGTTCTTCTGGGAGGGCCTGCCGCCGTACGTCCTGAGTTGGGCTCGACAGATGCTGCCGGGCACCGTTGCAGCTGTTGAGACCGGGACCTTTCGTGGTGACACGAGCGCGCTGCTCAACGAGTACTTCGGATCGTGCGTCACGATCGAACGAAGCCCCGCCTTTGCCCAGACAGCTCGGGCTCGATTTGCTCTTGTCCCGTCCATCCGCGTGTTGGAAGGCACTTCGAGTGAAGTGCTTGCCCAGGCCCTGCCCGATGCACAGCTGTCCTGCTTCATCTGGCTGGATGCCCATGGGATGTACGACTACATCGGCTCCAGCACCGAAGAGAACCCGCTCCTGACAGAGCTCGACACGATATTCGCCGCACGCAGCAGTACCAACACGATCATCGCCATCGATGACGCTCGGGGGCTCGGCACCCAACCGGGCTGGCCCTCGATTGGGCAGGTGTGCTCTGCAATGCAGGCCAATGGGTTCCAGACGATCTGCATTGACGACTGCCTCATAGCCGCATCAACTGATCTGGATGCGGACTTCTGGAACCTCTACCAGCAGAGCCGCATGGTCGAGGTCTCGGCGCTCTTCCATGTGTGGCGAGCAGTCAAGCGAAGCGTGAGAATCCGACAGCGTTTGGATTCACTGCTCAGCAAGCGGTCGTAGCCTGACGACGGACGTCACCCGGAGGCGAAACCTCGAACAGGACACCAGGGTTGAGCAAGCCCTTGGGGTCCCAAGCCCACTTGATTGCACGCCTGGCGGTGATCTCCTGCGCTGAGCGCGACAGGTGGAGGTACGCGACTTTCAATCGGCCAACCCCATGCTCTGCTGAAATCGAACCACCGCTGCTCGCCACGCGCTCAAGGATCGACAGCTCAAGCGCGGATTCAGTGATTTCAGGGCCGATGAACTCAACATGAACATTGCCATCGGCCAAGTGGCCAAAGAAGCCAAAGCAGGTCACCCTCTTGTCTTCGCTGAACAGTGCAGCGAGATCAGCCAGCACGGTCTGCATCTGATCCAGCGGAATCGAGACATCGAGCTTGTGCACCAGGCCCTGGGTCGCGTAAGCCTCAGCCTGTCGCTCGCGAAAGGACCACAAGCGCTCCTGGTCGCTGTGGTCGATTGCTACGACGGCATCGTGCTGCTCGGTCAGCGGCAAGCCCGAGGCATCACCACCATCGGCAACCTCTATCAGTGCCACCACCGGCCAGCTTCCACTCAGCGGGGAGTGCAAGCCGAGAGAGCCTGACGCCAGCGCCATTCCGGTTGCATCAATGGACTCCGCTGCAACCAGTGTGCTCGCCGCCCGCGCGCTGGCCATCAGGTTCAGAGCATCGCCATATGAATGGCAACCCACCATTGCCAGCGAAGTCGCTCGGTGCGGGCGATGCAGTTGCAGGCGAACAGCCGTGATGACGCCAAGAGTGCCTTCCGAGCCACAGAGCAAGGCCGCAAGGTCAAAGCCAGTGTTGTCCTTGAGCAGGCCATTTAGGTGAGAGATGACCGTGCCATCGCTCAACACTGCTTCCACGCCGACGACCTGAGCTCTGGTCATGCCGAAGGCGACGACCTGAGTGCCACCAGCATTTGTTGCAACGGTGCCACCGATCGTTGCCGAGTCGCGCGCGGCCAGATCCACTCCGTAGACCCAGCCCGCTGCGCGGGCGGTCTCCTGCACGGCTATCAACAAGGCCCCCGCCTGGACGGTCAGTTGGCCGGTGAGCTGGTCCACCGGCTCGAGCCGGTCCAATCGCCTGGTGGACACGATGATGGGGAGTGGGGTCTGGTCGCTGCCTGGAACCGAACCACCAACGAGGCCGGTATTGCCCCCTTGGATGAGCACGCTCTGACCCGCAGCATTGCAGAGGACGAGCACACGGGAGATCTCCTGAGTGGATGCCGGCCGAACCACCGCCAGAGCGTCACCTCGGAAACGTCGGGTCCAGTCAATGCAGTACGAAGCCACCTGATCGGGGTCGGTCAGCACGTGCGCCTCACCAACAACTGAGCTCAACTCAGCGAGGAGCGCCGACGCGGCCGAAGCCGGTGTTGGTTTCACGGGGTTATCCTTACTGACATGCGCGCAAAAGCAATCCTCACCACCATGGTTGCCATGGTGGCCGTCTTGGGGCCAGCCCTCG
>DNXA01000280.1:816-4602 GCA_003506065.1 Actinomycetota bacterium | reverse complement strand
GTGGCCGTCTTGGGGCCAGCCCTCGGGCTGCCTGGCGCGGCAAATGCGGAGACCACGACAGCTCAGCCCGCCACGGGCGCGTTCACCTTCACGACAGGTCCCGGAATCCTGACGACCTGGGCTTACAACACCATCAAGGTTTCAAGCGCTGCGCCCGCAAGCTACGCGACCAAGAACAACGGAGCTCAGGCCATCATTGCCTTCCCCGTGGTTGCTCATGAGAAGACTGCCTTCTTCACCGGAGGCTCCCTTCGCATCACGAACACCAAGACCGGGGACTTCATCAACTGTCTCAACCCGGCTGTTGACACACTCGTCCGGGTGGTGGATTGCGTGATGCCCGACAAGACGAACAAGCGCCTCTTTGCCATCTCGAATATTGCCAGCGTGCGATCACTGCCCACGATCTACAGCGTCAACTCAAGTTACACAGGCATGGATCTGAAGATCGCCAGCCAGGAGATGGCTGACTATATGAACCTCAAACTGCATACCAACACCTTCAGCCCGTCTGTGGTGTTCGCAACCGGTGAGCTCATCGTCAGCTACGCCCGCTAAGCGGCACCCTGCACTTCATGCTGACTTCCAGTCGAAGATGGCTTGCAGGCCGCTGGACTGATCTGTTCGCAGTTGCCGCCATCTGGCTGCTGCTTGCGCTGACCACTCAACGGTGGGCCGGTCTGGACACTCCCGACTCCTCCTTCTACGCCTCGCTTGGAATCTTCGGAAGTGAAGTAAGCGACCGGGCCTATGACAACTCCTACTTCTGGACTCGGCTGGGCCAGATTGCGCCAACCCACGCGCTCACTTCGATCTTCGGAATCTGGCCAGGCCTGGCCCTTTGGCACTGGCTGCTCCTGGGCATGTTCGTGGCTGGTGCCTATGTTGCCATCAGGAAGTTCACCGGCACCCTGACCGCCACCGTGCTGACTGCCAGCATCGCTCTGAGCACCGTCCCGTTGAGTTATCTCGCCAATCCCTACGTGACCGGCGCCGTGCTTGCTGGCACAAGCGCACTGATCGCCGCGGCCATGTTCGACAGTCGCAAGGCCGCGATCCTTGCCGGCATTCTCATGGGCTGGCTGGTCATGGTGAACCCACCAGGAGTGCTACTGGCTGGTGTCGTGTGGCTGGTCATTCGCATTCAGCGACGGGCAATTCAGGCAAGGCATCTGGCCCTGACAGCGATCGCGACTCTGGCGACCTTCGTCCTCTTCCTGGGCATTGGCAGGCTCCTGTACCCCGAGCTCGACTGGTTCTCGGCGTACTTGGACGCACAGGGAATCAAGCTGAGCGACTTCGCAAGCGCGGAGCCGATCTGGATCCGAGACATCTCCATGCTCGTGCCGATCGCGATCCTGGTCTTCACATTCGCCATCTGGTTCATGCGCCGTCAATCCCAAGCTGCGCAACTGGGATTGGCCATCAGCGCAAGCAGTCTGGCCTTCATGTTCGTCTTCTCACCACTCATGGGTGGCATTGCCCTGGAAGCTCCCCTGTATCAAGCAATGCTGTGGCCACCGGCACTCATCGCGCTTGCATTGAGCATTGCCGCTGCCACCACGCGTGACGGAAGTGCCGCGCGGTGGCATGTGTCGGCCTTGATCCTCGGCGCAGCCACCGTCGCCGCGGTCTTTGCCGTCGGACACTGGCCCGGAAGCATCGGGCTGCACAAAGGTCAACTGCTGATTGCCTTGCTGATCATTGGGGCTGTTGCGCTCATCGCGATCTCCCCGCAGAGATTTGCCTTGCACACCGCAATCCTTGCGCTCGGCTTGCTCCTAGTCGGTAGTCAGATTCTGCAGAATTCGCGCGAATCCCTGGGGCTCTACTACCTGAGCCCCTACAACTGGGCCTTCAATGACAATCCGATCGCCGATAAATTGCACAACGCAGTCCACGCCCAGGAGTGGGTGCTGGCGAACACGAATCGCAATGACACCATCCTCACGTGGGTCCATGGCGATTGGGTCGGTGGTGATCGTGAGCTCTACGTCGCAGCCGGTATGCAACTGTGGGGGCCAAACCGCATCGGGCTGTTCCCTGAACTTGACGCTGAAGACCTTGCACGACTCAACTTCATTCGACCAAGTGTGATTGCAATGTACGGACAATCGATGGATGGGATTTCAACTTTCATGCAAGGTCTACCTGAAGTCTCCAATCCTTCAACTCCTGCGTGCAGTCAATTCTCCTGGCCCATACGGCCAATCGACTACTTCAGTGTCTGCGTCACCCGACTCACTTGGACAACGGCATGAACCGCCTGCTGAATCTGAGTTCGCGTGCGAAGACCACGATTGAGGTCACGACCACTGGCGTGCTCAGTCTTTTGTGCTCGCTCATCGTGTTCGGGCCAAATCTGAAGGACATCAACGTCCCTTGGAGCGGCGGCGACATGACCGCCACCTACATCAATGGCGAGACCTGGAACTGGTGGCATTACGCCGTCGACAGCCACTACGGATTCCCCTATGGGATGAACCTGAACTACTTCCCGGGACTGGACCTCACCCAGAACACTTTCGCTCAGATCGTCACACTCATCACAGGTCAGCCGTTCATCGGCATCAACCTGCTGCTCATCCTGAGCTTCCCGATCGTGGCGATCATGACCTACTCCGCGGTTCGGATCATGGGGCTGCGCGGACCCTTGGCAATTGCCCTTGCCGTCGCGTTCACCTTCATCCCCTGGCACTGGGGCAGAGCCCTTGGTCACTTCTACCTGGCAACTCTCTACGGCGCAGTCGCCGGAGCCATTCTGGCTCTGCTGATCGCCTCCGGGCGCCTGCAACTGTGGCTGACCTGCGAGGACAAGCGCCGCCGCCGCTGGTACATCGCACTCATTGCCCTGCTGCTGGTGCTCGCTGCCTGGAGCGCGGTCTACTACGCATTCTTCACCGGGATGATGCTCGCTGCTGCGTTGCTGTGGCGAGTGGCTCAGGGAGATCGAGTCAGGAAACTCCTGCTCGGTGCAATTCCAGTCGTATCGCTGGCCATCCTCGCCATCATCGGTCTGCTGCCCTCGATCCTGGCCCGCGCCTCCAATCCAGAGGTGGTCAATCTGGGCCAGCGCGATCCGATGGACACCGTGAAGTACGGAGGCGATCTCGCGATCAGCGTGCTGCCCGCTCCGTACAACTCACTCCTGAGCGGCTACAACACGCTCATCGGAACGATGTTCGCCGAAGCACCCGGCGAGGAACAGAATCTGCTGACGAACTATGGGACGTGGATCACCAGCACCTGCCTCATCGTGTTCATCGTCGGACTGGTTCTGTACACGCGTCGCCGTGCGCTGAACACCTGGACGCCTGTGGATTCCACACCGCGGCCGACTGTCACCTTCGTTGGATACCTCCTGATGCTCATGGTGCTGGTCTTCGGGCCCTGGAGTCTGAACTTCCTCGTCGCCAATTTCCTGATCACGCAGATTCGCGACTGGAACCGGCTGCTCCCGCTGATGCTGCTGCTCTTCATCCTGGGTGCCGCAGCAACGATCGCGGGTGCCAACTGGACGCGGAATCACTTCGTGACCTTCGGTATAGCAGCGGTGATTGTGCTGATCACGATTGTGGACAGCATCATTCCGTGGAAGGGGCTGTACGACGATGTAGCGCGAGGCGGGCGCGCCATAGTCGATCACGGCGCGACATACGCCGCGGCAGTGAACAAGGCCATCCCGGAGCACTGCGGAGTCTTCCAGTTGCCGATCATGATCTATCCGGAGAACGGCATCGCGGAGCCGAATCTCAATGACTACGACCATTTCCTGGTTGGCCTCAC
>DNXA01000280.1:0-717 GCA_003506065.1 Actinomycetota bacterium | reverse complement strand
TACGAGATCAAATAGCCCGGTCGCGATCCAGCAGCGGGAGACTGCGCGCGCGCAATCCCTGTTGGATGCCGCCCCAGAAGCTGGAGTCATTGATCTGCCGCGCACGGGCCTTGCTGCGCAAGGCAGCAGCTTCGAGCGAGTTGAGATCCTCAAGCTTCGAGGCAATGAGCGCCGGTAACTCCTGGGGATCGCGGAAATAGCCGTAGTCAGTCGTGTTCCAGAAGAGTTCCGTGCGATCAACATCATCGGTCAGGACGAAACAACCAACGGCGGTTGCCTCCAGGATCCGAGTCTTGAGCTGCTGCAAACCACCGGCACTGGACTCAGAGAAGTTGATCGTCATGCGACTTTGAGCAAGCGCTTGCATGTAGTCGAGATAAGTGGGCTGATTGCTCCGGCTCGACGCGAAATCAACCGCTTCGTCGGATCGGTGCGGATTGACGGCGACGCTCACTCCAAGCCTGCGAATCTGTTCGATCAGCGCAACGCGGTTTGGGTACAAGGCCCCGATGAAGGAGACATCGTAGATCTTGGGCAGTTCTGCTGTTCGCTCATCGATCACCGCGAGCGAAGCATTCGAGACTGGCATGTTCACTGGCCCGACCTCAGGCCTATTGCGCTTCAGCACCCCATCCATCGGCATGCAGATGTCAACCAGCATGAACCTGGGTGAGATGCGCGCCAGTTCCCTGCTCTGCAAGGTGATCATGCGAAAAG
>DNXA01000200.1 GCA_003506065.1 Actinomycetota bacterium | reverse complement strand
CTGCTGGCCAGCAGAATGGTTTACCCCTGGCCACGCTTGGCTGAATTTCACTCCGTTCGGAACGCCAGCGGCTCAAGCGCAGCTACACTATTCCTGAAAATGCACTAGCCGACTCAACCGGCGCGATCCGGTGCGGTCCCCAAGGCCGACTCCACCGCCCGCAGCAGTTGGCCTTGGTTGAACGGCTTCGCCAGCAAACCCTCCACGCCGCACATCCGGGCAATTTGCAGGTAGCTTTCCTTCGGGGCATGCCCGCCGCCCGACATGGCCAGGATTTTCTGACCGGGATCGCGGCGGTGCATTTCGTTGATCATCTCCACGCCATCCATCTCCGGCATCAGCATGTCAACGATCACAAGATCGAACGTCTGTCGCCCCAGCGCGGCTAGTGCGGATGCACCATTCTCACAGGCGGTCACCTCATAGGCGGCATTCTCCAGCAGGAGCCGCGTGATATCGCGGATATCCTCCTCATCATCAACCACCAGTATGCGCTCTTTTGCCATGACATTGCGAATCAACCCCGCCGACGAGCAACAGGCAAGGGTCGGCCACGCTAAAACGGTGTAAAACTCACGCCCGTTCTCACCCACGTTAATTCTGTTCGGGCCTATTTCACCCAAGCTATCAATCCGGGTTGGCCCCGGATGCGATCACCTCAATCGCACCAACGTTAGCCAAGAAATGGTTACCCACATCAGGTGCGCTTCTCACTCCAGCCGCTGGCGTCGCCGGTATTGTCGGGGGGACAGCCCGGTCCGTCGGCGGAACTGCCGGTTGAAATTGGCGAGATTGTTGTAGCCGGCGGCAAAGGCGACCTCCGCCACCGTCCGCTCGGGCTGGTCCACCAAGGCCCGGCAGATGCGTCCCACCCGCACTTCGTTCACAAACTCCTCGAACGTGTGCCCCAGTTTGCGGCGAAAATACCGGCTGAAGGCCGCCGGGCTCAGTCCCGCCCGCCGCGCCGCCTCCGGTTGCCGCACCACCCCGGCGGCGTTGCGATCGATGTAATCGAGCACCTTGGCCAACCGGCCCTGGTCCGCGTCGCTGAAAACCGGCGCGTGGCCGACACTGGCCAGCGGCCGCCCCGCCCCGGCCTCGCCCAAATCATGCAGCGTTTCCAGCAGCAGCAGCAGCCGGGGCAACGGTTCCAGCCCGGGCAGCCGGCGCAACCGCGCGGCCGCGATCACCGCCGGGCGTCCGGAAAAACACAACCCCCGCCCGGCGCGCCGCAGCAACCGCGCCACCCCGGCCAACTCCGGCGCCGTCTGCCCCGGTGCACCCGGCCAGTCGGGTTTGAACTGGACCACGATCGAGTGCGCCACCCCGCTCCAATCCGGCGGATTGTTCCAGTAGTGCGGCAGATTCGGCCCCAGCAGCACCAGATCCCCCGGCTCAAACCGCTCGATGCTGTCGCCCACAAAACGCAACCCGTGGCTCGCCTCGATCAACGTCAGCTCGCACTCCGGGTGAAAGTGCAACGGCGACACGAACCGCGGCGTGCGAAACTCGCGGCACGCGAACGATTCGCCGGGGTTGAGCGATACTTTCTCTCGTTGAGCGAGCATATGACGGACTTATTGGGTTAATTAAGTATCCTTTTTGGTCAATCACCGCGTAGCCACGGCCAACGGCTCCCTGTTATCGTTCGTCATCCCATGAACCCTTCGCGCCCCGANNCCCCGTTCGCCCTCACCCCCGCGCAGATCGCGCAGTTTCGCGCCGACGGCTACATCAAGCTGAAGCACGTCCTCTCCGCCGACGTGATCAACCACTACGGCCCGATCATTTCGTCCGAGGTGCAGCGGCTCAACACCATGCACCTGCCGATCGAGCAGCGCGACACCTACAACAAGGCCTTTCTCCAGGTCATCAACATCTGGACCAAAAACAAAACCGTAAAGGAGTTCTGCTGGGGCCAACGCCTCGCCCGCATGGCCGCCGAACTGCTCGGGGTGCGCGGCGTGCGCATGTATCACGATCAGGCGCTCTACAAGGAGCCGGGCGGCGGCGTCACCCCCTGGCATGCCGACCAGTATTACTGGCCGATGAGCAGCGCCAACTCCGTCACCGCCTGGATTCCGCTGCAGGCCACGCCCATGGAACTCGGTCCGCTCGCCTTCGCCAAAGGCAGCCACAAATTCGAGGCCGGCCGCGAACTCGGCATCAGCGACGAAAGCGAAAAGACCATCGGCCGCTCGATGAAGGAACACAACTACCCGCTCGACGACACCCCCTTCGACCTCGGCGAGGTGAGCTTCCACTACGGTTGGACCTTCCACCGTGCCGGGCCCAACACCTCCGACCGCCCCCGCGCCGTCATGACCATCATCTACATGGACGAGGACATGCGTCTCGTTGAACCGCACACCAAGGCCCGCGAGGGCGACCGCGCCGCCTTTGCCGCCGACATCGAGGTCGGCCAGATCATGAACGGCCGGATGACGCCCGTGATCTATTCGCGCGACGCCGCCTGATCGCCATGAAAACCGCCGCCGCCCAGATGAACGTCAGCGCAGCCCACGCCTGCCACGGCGGCACCGGCTCGCTCGTTTGCCGCGAGGTCCACGGTGACTACACGCGCCCGGAAGCCGGCATCAAATTCGTGCACGACGACGTGCTTCCGCCCGGCGCCAGCATCGGCGAGCACCGGCACGACGGCGACGAGGAGTTTTACTACATCCTCGAGGGCAGCGGCGAGATGACGCTCGATGACGAGACCGTCGCCGTGCAGGCCGGCGATTTCTGTTTCACGCGGAGCGGCCACCGCCACAGCCTGCGCAACACCGGCACGTTGCCCCTGCGTCTGCTGGTCGTCTGCGCCAAAAACTGAACTTGCGGGACCGGAGCGGGACGGTCCACCGTGGCCGACCGCATGGCCGATTTCCTCGACAACACTCCGCCGGTTGATCCCAACCGCTGCGAACGCGCCTACCTCGTGGGCGTGCAAACGCCCGACATGCAGCCCGGCGAGGCCCAGGAACTGCTCGGCGAGCTCAAGGAGCTGGTCGAAAACCTGCGCATCGAGGTGGTCAGTTCCGACCTCATCAACCTGCGCGCACCCACGCCCGCCACCCTGCTGGGCAGCGGCCGCACCGATTCGGTCATCGCCCAGGCCAAGGGTCTCGATTGCGACCTGATCGTGATCGACGAATCGCTCTCACCCGCCCAGCAGCGCAACTGGGAAAAACTCTCCGGCCTGGCCGTGATCGACCGCGAGGAGGTCATTCTCGACATCTTCGCCGACCGTGCGCACACCCGCGAGGCCGTGCTGCAGGTCGCCCTCGCGCGCATGGAATACTCCCTGCCCCGCCTCTCCCGCGCCTGGACCCACCTTTCGCGCCAGCGCGGCAAGGGCAAACTGGGCGGCGAAGGCGAAACGCAGCTTGAGCAGGACCGCCGCCTCGTCCGCGACCGCATCACCCGGCTCAAGCACGAGCTTTCGACCGTGCAAAAGCAGCGCGGCGTGCAGCGCAGCAAACGCCTGCGCGTGCCCGTGCCCACCTGCTCGGTCGTCGGCTACACCAACGCCGGCAAATCGAGCCTGCTCAATCGCATCACGGGTGCTGGTGTGCTCGTTGAGAATGCGCTGTTCGCCACCCTTGATCCGACCATTCGCAAGACGAAGACTCCTGCAGGCAAGGAGTTCACCCTCACCGACACCGTCGGCTTCGTCCGTCACCTGCCTCACCAACTCGTCGAGGCCTTCAGATCCAGCCTCGAAGAGGTCAAGGGCGCTGATCTCATCCTGCACATTGTCGATGGCAGCGATGAAGCACCTGAAGAGCAGATCGCCGCCGTGCGCGAGGTGCTCAATGACATCGAGGCCTCAAACATCCCTGAACTCATCGTGATCAACAAGGCTGACCAGGCCGACCAGGATCAGCTCGTTCACCTGCTGCGTCGTGAGCCACATGCAGTTGTGGTCTCCGCCCTCACCGGGCAGGGCATTGAAGAGTTGCTGCTCGCCATTGAAGAGGATCTTCCGCAGTTGATGCAGGAGGTTGATCTGGTGGTGCCCTACTCCCGCGGTGACCTCATCTCCCGCGTGCACGAACTCGGCGATGTCATCGATCTTGATCATCTGGCCGAGGGCACGCATGTGCATGCCCGTGTTCCGAAGTACCTCGCGAACGTGCTCCAGGCTGCGCGCGTCTGAACTTGATATCGCGCCGTCTGCTCTTCGTCTGCTCAGTCGTTGCGACTGCGCTCCTTGCGGTTCCCGCGGTGGCTGCCGCACCTGCGGGTGCTCGCATAGTGAGCGCAGCCTGGGGCCTGAATAACGGCAACAAGTGCCCGACCGGCGAGACGGGCCTGGACAACATCCCGGTGACATTCAACTGGTTCATCCGAACTTCGACGATCTCCGTCGACGACTTCGTCATCACTCGCGACAACGGCACGACCGTCCACCCGACGTGCGCGCTGCAGTTCCCGCCCGACGAGCCGAACGAGTTGCAGACCGTCAATCTCATTGGCGATTTCGGCGATCCGTCAGCGGCACGACCCGTGACAGTCACGGTGGTCGACGGTCTAGACGGCCGTCCGCCGCTTGGCAGCAGCTGGCGCCCGATAGCGCCCGGTCTGGCTCACAGCATCGTGCAGATCGAGGCAGGGCCAGACATTGCAGATGCGTGGATTCTGACTCCGCGCATGATCACCGACGACAAGAACGCCTGCACAGTTGGCAGCACCTTCGTGCGAGTCGTGTGGTCAAACGGCATGACTGCCTATCCCGGAGGCACCGAGGTTGGCGATGCTGTGGTGAAGTCGTATCGGGCTCTGTTCACCTTGCCCAACGGCACGATCATCAACGTGCGACCGCTGGCCGTTGCCGACTTGGCCGACCACAGCACGACACCGATGGACGACAACATGCATGACCTCTGCCTTCCGAAGGTTCCCACCGGAGCACGGCTGACTGAGGTGCGCGTGGGGGCCAATTTCCTTCAGGACCCGAACGGCGACCCCAACCTCGTGCAGCACTTCAAAGTGCGTCGCTAGGTCAGCTTGGCGAAGTTGATGCAGGAGCTCGATCTCGATGTGCCCTATTCGCGCGGGCATATCATCACCCGCATGCACGAACCGGGCGATCTCATCAATCTCGATCATCTTGCCGAAGGCACCCACATGCATGCCCGCGTGCCGAAGCACCAAGCAAATGTGCTCCAGGGTGCGCGTGTCTGAGCTTGATGATGCCCTCGACGCCGTAGTTGAGTCGATCGGCGGTCAACGTCGCGAGGGTCAGCACGCGATGGCGCATGCAGTCGCTGATTCGATCGAAGGCGGCGGCCACGCCATCATCCAGGCCGGCACCGGCACCGGAAAATCCTTGGGCTATCTCGTGCCTGCGGCCTTGCATGCGGTAGCCACCAATGACTCGGTCATCATCGCCACGGCAACCCTTGCGCTGCAGCGGCAGTTGATCGAGAATGATCTTCCGCGACTCACCACTGCACTTGAAGGCCAACTGCACAGGCCCGTCACCTACGCAGTGCTGAAGGGTCGCAACAACTACATCTGCCTGCAGAAGCTGCATGGCTCAGTGCCAGAAGATGAGTCCGAAGCGCTGTTCGACACGCCAAGAAGTGCACTGGGCCAGCAGGTGGTCGCGGTGCGCGCTTGGGCCGAGCAGACCGAGACCGGTGATCGCGATGAGTACGACGATGAGATCGATGCGCGGGTGTGGCGCAGTCTTTCGGTAGGTCGGCGTGAATGTGTCGGGGAAACCAAGTGCGTGTACGGCGAGGAGTGCTTCACTGCCAAACGTCGGGTGCTGGCCAACGAGGCCGACATCGTCATCACCAATCACGCAATGCTCGCCGTCGATGCTCTTGAAGGCATTCCGGTGCTGCCAGAGCATTCGGCAGTCATCATCGATGAAGGCCACGAGCTCGTCGACCGTGCGACAAGTGCGCTCACTGGTGAGTTGAGCATTGCCTTGGCTGAACGCACGATCAGCAGGTCGAGTCGTTTCGTTGACGAGGCGACGCTGATGCAGTTGCAGTACGCGCTGGATTCCCTTGACGAAGCCTTGCGCGAGGCAGCTCTGGGGCTTCCCGGACCCACCCGGCTGCAACCCCTGCCATCCGAACTCGTCCTGTCACTCACCTTGCTCCGCGATGCCAGTCACAAAGTGATGACCGTGCTCAACATGAACAAGGAGACGGCCGATCCCGATGCGCTCGCGCGCCTGCAGCAGACCAAGGCGGCAGTCGAGGAGCTCAATGACACTTCGGGCGGGATGCTGGTTGCTGACGATCGTGAAGTGGTGTGGATCGATCCGGGAGAGAACCGCGCGCCGATCCTGCGCAGGGCTCCGCTGTCCGTGGGCGGCCTGCTCCGCGAGTCGCTGTTCAGTCGATCACCAGTGGTGCTCACCAGTGCGACGCTCACCGTTGGCGGCGGCTTCGATTCGCTGATCGCAAGCCTTGGCCTGAGCAACGAGCCGGTCACCACGATGGATGTTGGCTCGCCCTTTGATCACGCCAAGCAGGGCATCCTCTATGTGGCAAGCGAACTGCCGGCGCCCAATCGCGATGGCGTGCCGATGGAAGCCCTCGACACCCTGGCTGAACTGATTGAGGCAGCGGGCGGTCGCACCCTCGCTTTGTTCTCCAGTTGGCGCGGAGTGGAGCGAGCGGCGGAATACCTGCAGGTTCGCTTGAACACTGAGCAGTACCCCCTGCTGGTGCACAAGCGTGGCGATGCCGTTGGCCCGCTGGTGAAGAACTTCGCCGATCGTCCAGCCAGCACCCTGCTCGGCACAGTCTCGCTGTGGCAGGGAGTCGATGTGCCCGGGGAGTCGTGCATCTGCGTGGTCATCGATCGCATCCCCTTCCCTCGACCTGATGATCCGCTGGTTGCCGCCCGGCAGCAGGCCATCGATGACGCGGGTGGTTCGGGCTTTCGCAGCATTGCCGTGCCCAAGGCCGGGCTGCTGCTGGCCCAGGGCGCTGGGCGCCTGATTCGCGGGCTCGATGACCGAGGGGTGGTGGCCGTGCTGGACTCGCGTTTGGCGACGGCGGGCTACTCCCGAGCCCTGAGCGCCAGCCTGCCGCCGTTCTGGTTCACCACTGACCGAGCCACCGTGATCGGAGCATTGAAAAGGCTTGATCAGGGCTTCAAGCAAACGCAGGGTGACGAGTAGTTGAACGCTGGAGCATATACTCCGAAGTGAACAAGCGTTCACTTCCTCAAGGAGCGACTGAACTTGAAGACTCGCACGTATTCGCCCAATGCCATCATCGCTGTGCTGGCGGTCAGCGGCGCAGTCGTGTCGATCATGCAGACGGTGTTCATCCCGCTGCTCTCTGAGATCCCTGCTCTGCTCAATTGCACTGCGGAGCAGGCCTCGTGGCTGATCACCGCGACCCTGATCTCCAGTTCTGTCGCGATCCCATCGGTGGCCAAGCTCGCCGATATGTACGGCAAGCGCCGCATGATGATCCTCAGCCTTGCGGTGCTGATCGTGGGTTCGTTGATCGGCGCCTTCGGCACCACCTTCCCGCAGATGCTCGTTGCGCGAATTCTTCAAGGCTTCGCCATGGCCTTGATCCCCATCGGCATGAGCATCATGCGCGATCAGATTCCGCCGCAGAAACTGCCAGGCGCGATTGCACTGATGAGCGGAACCATGGGCATCGGTGCTGGCATCGGCCTGCCACTTGGTGGCTTCATCTTCCAGACTCTGGGCTGGCACGCAATCTTCGGTGTATCCGCGATCACCGGTGTCCTCAGCTTGATTGCGATTCTGATCGTCGTCCCTGAATCCCCGATCCGCAGTGGTGGCAAGTTCGACTACATCGGAGCCGGGCTCATCTCCCTCTGGCTCACTGCGCTGCTGCTGGCCATCACCAAGGGCGAGCACTGGGGATGGACGAACCCTTCGATCCTCGGGCTCTTTGCGGCATCCGCTGCACTGTTTGCGATCTGGATCCCTCTTGAGTTGCGGGTGAGTCAGCCAGTCATCGATCTGCGCACCACCATGCACAAGCCGGTCTTGCTGACCAACATGGCGACCTTTGTCGTGGGCATCGCGATGTACGCCAACATCCTGTCCAGCACGCAGATGCTGGAAATGCCAACCAGCACTGGCTATGGCTTTGGTCTCACTGTCTTCCAATCGGGGCTGGTGCTGCTGCCTTCAGCAGCGGCGATGGTCGCGATGGCCCCTGTTGCCGCGCGCATCGTCACGCAGTTCGGACCCAAGCGGGCCCTGCTCACCGGCTGTTTCATCCTTGCTGCGGGCTATGCCTTCCGATACCTCTACATCTCGGCGGTCTGGGAGATTGCCATCGGCGCGATCATCGTGTCTGGCGGAACCATGATCGCCTTCTCGGCGGCGCCGAACATCATCATGCGCGTCGTGCCGATCTCGGAGACCTCAGCAGCCAATGGACTCAACAACGTCATGCGCACGATGGGCACCTCGGTCTCCAGTGCAGCGGTCGCCGCGATCCTGACGGGCGTGACTTTGGAAGTTGCTGGAGGTGCGGTGCTTCCGCAACTCGAAGCCTTCAAGCTTGTCTACATCGGTGCTGCAATTGCTGCTCTGCTTGCTGCATTCGTCGGCTGGTTCCTGCCGCGCAATCTTGATGATGCAAACGTTGCAGTCTCCGCTGGCGTGGGCGCTTTGGCTCATCAGGATGAAGAACTCATGCACGAACGCCCGCATGAGTTCGTATTGCACGGCAGCGTCACCAATATCGATGGCATCGGAATCAACAATGCTCAGCTCGTCTTCTCCACCCCTGAAGGTGAGCAGATCGACTGGGAGCGCACCGACGCAAAGGGCAACTACTCGGTCACCCTGCCCGAGCCGGGGCAGTACCGGATCGTGGTGCACGCCCAGGGCTGGCAGGACCTTGAGGAGCTGGCGGTCATCGACGAGCACCACCCGCCACGTCAGGTGATCATGACCGCTGGCGTTCGCGTATGAGGCAGCTCGCACCTAGCCGCTGCACGCCTTCTCTATTGCCTGGATACCTGCGATATCTCCGGCACCCAGACTGACGGTGGTATCCAAGTACCGAAACATGATGTTGTCCGGATCGTCGCTGTCCGCAAGACCCAGGGCATGGCCAAGCTCGTGCATGAACAGCACCCGTCGACGTTCGGTGTTGGTGCGTACGAGGTAATCGGTGCTGACGACGAAGTAGCCAGACACAATCTCCTTGGTATCAGAGAACACCCGGGTTGGCGTTCCGTAGCCAACGACAGATCGCGTGATGATCGACGACTCGGAATCCGGGATGAAGTACACAGCGATATTCCGATTCAA
>DNXA01000055.1 GCA_003506065.1 Actinomycetota bacterium | reverse complement strand
CTGACCGGCAAGTACCGACCTGGTGCGGATCGCATCGACAGCCCTCGTGCGCGGGGAGCTGTGAAAATGCTCGATGACCGCGGGTTAGCGGTGCTTGCCGCCCTGGACGCCGTTGCTGCCAATCATGAGGTGCCACTCTCCGCAGTCGCACTCGCTTGGCTCCTGGCACAGCCAACAGTCCAGGCCCCGATCGCCAGTGCCCGCAATCTGGAACAGCTCGCTGAGTTGCTTCCGATGGCAGATCTGACACTCTCCGAAGCCGAACTCACTGAATTGACCAACGCGTCCGAGCTTTGATCGCTATTGAGCAGCATCCTCAGTGAGCGCAACGATCACTAGGATTGGTCTGTGACTTCAGCACCTGCACCGCGTGATCTGACCGAACCCGTTCCGGTCGTGAATGCGGATTTCGCAAATCGGCTGATGCTGCGGCGGATTGATCGTGACATCTTTACCGGCCACAGCCGCGTCGGCGGGGCAATGCGCACCTACGGTGGTCAGGTGGCCGCTCAATCAGTGATGGCCGCCGGCATGACTGTGGACGATCCTGAGCGTCGAGTGCATTCACTTCACGGCTACTTTCTGCGTCCGGGCAAGAGCGAAGACCGAATCACCTACCTGGTCGAACGGCCTCGCGAGGGTGGGTCCTTCTCTTCTCGCATCGTGCGTGCGGTCCAGAACGGGGAGACGATCTTCCTGATGACCGCGTCGTTCTCCACCATTGATCCAGGTCCTGAGCATCAGTTCGAGATGCCACCCGCTCCCCCGCCTGAGGAGGGGACGGCTGACACCATGATGGGACAAGGCCCCACCAATGGCACCGATCCACGCACAGATGATCTAGAGACTTCACGCAAGTGGATCGACCTGCGACTGTTCGACCCTGACAAGCCGGTGGAGATGGTCGACGGGCGCTACGAGCGGATGGCCTGGGTTCGCATCAAGCAGCAGCTCCCGGACGATCCTCTGATTCAGGCGTGCGCGCTGACCTATCTTTCGGATCTCACGATGGTCCCAACCGCCCTGAGTCCGAACATGCAGATGCACGACCAGCTGCAAATGGCCTCGATCGATCACGCCGTGTGGTTCCACGCGCCGATCAAGACCGACCAGTGGCTCTTGTTTGCTCAGGACACGCCAGTTGCTCGAGGTGGGCACGGCTTGGCCCGCGGGCTCTTCTACGACCCGGCCGGCACGTTGATTGCATCCGTTGTGCAAGAGGGCCTCATCAGGGGACCGCGCAAGAAGGCCTGACCAGTCAGACCAGGTGCGCAACGAGCACCGGCACCTCAGCAAGCGAGCGCAAGGTGTCATTCATGTGCGTGCAGCCGTCGATGCCCGGGAGCATCTGGTTGACCGTGCTGCGGAATTCACGCAGTGGCTGACCCACCATTCGTGACACGGCAAGAGTTGCCAGTGGGCACTCGTAGTGCGGCAGCACTCGTGGATCCGCGCCGATGCTGAGGACCTCGCCGGTGACCGGATCGGCAGTGGCTGACACGACGTACTCGTGCACGGCCTCCCGGTGACCGTCAGGAGTGGTGTACGAATCCTGAAAGAAGGTTTCAATGTGCACGACGCCGTCTTCAAGCCACAGGTCAATGCGGCGCGAACGGCGGTGGGAGGCTTCCTGCGGGTCGGTCAGCTCGTGCCAAGCCCATGGATCCTCAACATTGTCGATGGGCAGAACAGGCTTGGTGTCACCCATTGACTTGTTGGTTCCATCGGCATTCAGCGCCGTCGACCCTGGCTGGAAGCCCGCGCAGATTCCCTCCATGACGCGCACGCCGACCATCTTCTTCATCTGACGCATGCGCTCGTCCTGAGCCTCTTGGGATTCCCAGAAGCGAAAGGCGACGCTGCCAACAAGGGTCGCGCCGGAGAGATCATCAAGCAGCAAGTACAGCGGGGTGCCCGCTTCAACCTCTTCTGGGACTGCCGCAATCACCCTGCTCCGCGAATTACTGCCGCCTTGAGCACCCACCAGCACTTGCACGCCTGCGCGCGGAGGCTGAGTCTGCATCGCCACGATTCCGCGATCCATTCCAACCGTCGCGGTCAGGGCATCCTCGGCCAGCACAATTGGCTCGCTGCCATCAACTGGCGTGAGCAGATCGCGCGAACGACCAACGACACTGCGATTGGCCTCCATGCCGTCTGGCCAAACGCTGTCAATGGTGGAAGTGCGGCGAACCGAACCCGGGCGACGCGTGGGAGCAGCGACGGCGGGACCTTTGGGAAATAGGTCAACGGGCACCGTGATGGTCATGTGGCTTCCTTCCAATCGTCCGGTCTGCGGTCAGTACCGGCGAGGCTTCGCGCTTGTGCAGTGTCACCCAACTTCGCTGCTCCGGCAAGGGTTCTGGAGGTTTTGATCGGCTTTGTGCCCTTACAGGCGGTCCATGGTTAAGAAACTTCATGCCGTGTGCACGTCCCCGTAGCGGAGGTTGGCTTCACGTTTTGGGCGAATTGGCATTACCTTTGGCCCCTATGAACGCCAAGACATCGCCAGAAGTGAACATGGCAGATCTCGCACCAGAGATCCACCGGCAACGCATGGTGATAGAGGGGCTCGTGGTGTCGCCCATCACTGCTCCAGAAATCGAAGAATATCTCAGCGAACTGTCTGAGGTACTGAACATGGTTGCCCTCATCACGCCAGTCACCCATCGCTCAGACATGTACGGATGGGCCGGCTGGATTCACTGGGAAACCTCTGGCGCGCACTTCTACGCCTGGGAGCAGCCTCGGCTGTTCTTCAGCGTCGACATCTACACCTGCAAGTACTTCACACCGCAAGACGCAGTTGACTTCACCCAGCAGAAATTACGACCGCTACAAATCGCATACCGCGAATACTAAGGAGAGCCGCCATGAGCCCTATCGCAACGATCTCGAACATTGCTGATCACGGCGCAAAGGTGCGCCGCCAGTCATGGACCCTGCATGTGGATCCGGTCGGCGATCTCTACGAGTCCGCCTTGGACTGTGAGCGCGCAGTATTTCTTCAGGCGTATGGCAACACGATCGATGAACTCGACGGTGAGTATGGCCCGTACGATGACTCGTCCTTCCTCATCAGCGTGACTGATGACAGCGGCTACACCGTTGGCGTGTGCCGGATCATCACGCCAGGTGCGATGGGAACCAAGACCCTCAACGACATCAACGCTTCGCCGTGGTTCGCCGACAGCGCGCGTCTTGCTCGCGCCTGTGGCATCGCTCCGGACAAGACTTGGGACATCGCGACCCTTGGCGTGCGCGCCGAGTACCGGACCCAGGCACCGATGGTCACCATGGCGCTTCTCCACGCAATGGTTGCCACAACCCGTGCCAATGGAATTCCCGCAGTGACCGCGATGCTCGACGAGCGCGCCCGTCGCTTCCTTTCATTCATGGACGTGCACTTCTCCACCTTCCCGGGCGTGGAAGCAGGCGCCTACTTGGGATCGGCCGCAACTCGTCCCGTTTACATGGACATCGTGAAGATGCTGTCCGCAAATCGCACCGCGAACCCGATCACCTACCGCACCCTCACCTTGGGTGAAGGTCTTGAAGGAATGGCCCTGCCATCACGCGAGAGCCTGCGCGTTCGCACTCCTCAGCAGCGGGCCGAGGTTCGCGAGAACGTGGTTGCCGAGCTCAGCCTGGTTGCAGGCTAGTTGTCATGAGCCAGCTCGCCACGTGTTCTTGGGCGAGTGCTGGCGAGTAGTGGAAGCCCTGCAGTAGGTCAGCACCCATGCTTGCCATCAGTGCTGCGCTCTGCGCGTTCTCAACTCCCTCGGCCACCACTTTCAGACCTAAGGCATGGGCCATGGAAATCGTGGATTCGACAATGAGCCGGCTGCGCTGATCTGTCAGGCATGGCACGACGAGCGATCGATCGAGCTTGATCTCGTGAATCGGCAGGTCACGCAGGTAGGACAGCGAGGAGAAGCCAGTGCCGAAGTCATCGATCGAGATCCGCAAGCCACGGAAGTGGGCTTCGGTGATCACTGCGTGAGCTCGATCCGGATCAGCCATGAAGGACTCTTCGGTCACCTCAAGAGTGATGGCGTCCGGCGGGACATTTGAGTCTTCAAGAATCGCGTACATCTCGGGCAGGATGCGACGACTGAGCATCTCCTGCGGGGCGATATTGATAGCGATGCCCAGATTGATGCCCTGGCTGCGCCAATCCTCGTAGTCAGCCAAGCACTGACGGAAAATGTATGTCGTGAGATCGGCCATCAGGCCAGCGCGGCGAGCCACTCCGAGAAAGGCTTGCGGGGCTAGGAGACCATGCTCGGGGTGCCGCCAGCGAATGAGCGCTTCCACTCCCATGTTCTCCCAGGTCAGCACATCGACCTTGGGCTGGTACCAGACCTCGAGTTGGTGTTCGCGAAGGCTTCGGCGCAGTTCTTCGCCCATGCGCAGCCGCTGCCGAGAGAACTCATCCTTCTCCGAGTCGTAGAACTCTGTGGTGCTGCGCACGAGCTTGGCCTGGTACATCGCAATGTCCGCCCGGCGGAACAGGTCGATGGCATTGGCATCCGTTGCCTCTTGCAGGGTGATGCCAACGGAGGCACTCAAGGTGAGATCAACGCCGTCAACGTGAACAACATCCATGAGCGCCTCGTGCACGAGGTTTGCGGTCTCCAGCAGTTCAAGAGCATCTGAAGAAGGACTGATGATTGCGAATTCATCGCCACCCATGCGCGCCACTGTGCAGGTGGAACTCACGGCATTCCGCATGCGCCAAGCAGCCTCTATGAGCAATTGATCGCCTGCCGTATGACCGAGAGTGTCATTGACATCCTTGAAGCCATCCAGATCAAGCATCATCAAGCCGAGCTTGCCTCGCTTGGCAATGGAACTGTCCACGATCTGCTTCACTGCCCGCCTGTTGGGCAGGTCAGTCAGGTCGTCAGTGAGTGCCAGCCGGAAGGCATCAGTTGTGGCCTGAGAATCGCGCAGTGCGGTCACCAGGCGAGCGCCTGCGGCCAAGGTGGTGATCGTCGCAGTTACTGCGAGTGCTTGACCTGTGGCGCCATCGGGCCTGAAGGCCAGCAGGATGACGGCTCCAGCAAAGCTGAAGACAACAAGTGACCAGTGCAATGAGAGATCTGCTCGTGCGCGCTGCTTGGTCGGGCGCACCCCAACTTCAATGAGCAACATCGCCCAAAGACCCCACAAGACATCGAGGATCACCGGGAAGTCGTATGCATTGTCTTCGACGTTCGTGACAAGGGTTGAATCGGCGATTAGCAGGGCGATGAATGACAAGATGAGCGCGGCAGTGCGCCACGTCCAAGCGCGCGCGCCGAGCAAGGCCTGTGCGACGACGAGCATGAGCAGAGCGATGTCAAGAATTGGGAAGAGCAGAGCAACGATGACTGGGATGTTGTCGGGCACGCTGTGACCCAGCGGGGACATCAGGAAGACCCCGGCAATGCTTGCCATGCCGCCGCAGACAATGGCCGCATCAAGCCAGGAGTTCACACTTCGAACAAGTCGAGACTGGGCGTCCAGCACAAGAAAGGCCGCAAGAGCCAGATAGGAAGCCAGGAAGAAGGTTTCGCTCGGAGAAGGAAAGGACATCGCGCCGGGCTCTGCAGTTGCACTGACAAGTGAGGAACCTGTTGCCCACAGAATCAAAGCCACAAGCAACGCGAACAGGGGCTTGCGGCGTTGAGTTGAGAGCACCATCGCCAACACAAGCTCTACAACGATGAGACCAAAGAAGAGCGAAGTGATCGGCAGGAGAACTTCAGGCGAAATATCGTTATGACCAAGAAGTACCGCGCCCAAGGCCACACCGAGAGCAGCCCAGCAAACGAGGCGGACACCGACTTCAACACGCTCGAGTTGCTTGCGCGGAAGTTTCACTGATCACCTCCCTCCTGAACCGATGGGGGAAATCCTAGCGACGCTCAAGTGAGATCTCGCCATTTACCGTCGGACCTTCTATTTGCCCCCGTGCGGCATGATGGCCACACAGCACCCCCGAACAAGGGAGCGTCATGAGCGAAGTACCTATCTCGCGCAACTCACGTTGGAGCCTTGCCTCAAGAAACTCTGCATTCAGCATCGCCTCGAAGAACTCATTCATGAGCATCGGATCGATCAATTCGGCATTCTCGGTCGGTTCGGTTGGCTCTTTCGCCTCGTTTGTCTCGGTCGGGTCAT
>DNXA01000249.1 GCA_003506065.1 Actinomycetota bacterium | reverse complement strand
ACCTTCAATCCAGACTTGTGAAGCGCCAGCTGCGAAGAATTGATTTTGCGGCGACTGCACTGATCATTGCGGCTGTATCCATCCTTGTCGTTGTTGGCTACACCTTCGTGGCACGAATCGATCTTGCGCGTGATGCACAGCCACATACTTGGGCTTTGGGGCCGGTGAGTGTGCAGATCAATGTTGCGCCGATTGAAGTTGCTCAGACCACAGTCCAGCGACTGCCCACTGGCCTGTCCGTTCGGATGCCAGTGGACTCTGATCAGTGCTGGGATGTCTACCCGCTGTGCACCGCGCAATTGGCCCCGACGGTGGGCATGCGCAGCGAATCCATCCAGGATGGCTTCCTGCCCTGAGTTCTGAGCACCGGGCGCCTAGGAGGCCGGGCAATAGACTCCGGTGGTGCATTTGGCCATTGATGAGCAAATCTTTGCCATCCAGGAATATGGCGGCATCTCCCGACTCTTTGCCGAATTGGCCAAGCAGTACTCCCTGAACCCCACCTTCGGCGTGGAACTGGAGCCCCTGCGGGCACCCATCGTGAATCGCTACATCCTTGACAATCCAGAGGTTGTGCGTGCTCTTGAAGTCACAACAGCGCCCAATTCCTACCGAGCCCTGGCGCACTACTTCACGAGTCGACGGCCACGTGTTGATGTCGACGTCGTCCACAGCACCTTCTACCTGCCACGCGGTCTGTCGGGGTACCCCGGCGCCAAGCGAGTGGTGACTATTCACGACATGATTCCCGAGCGGATGCCCAAGACTCGTCGTCGGCTGGATTTCATCACCCGCAAGCAGCGCTACGTGGAGCTTGCTGACCATGTCATCTGCGTCTCGGCTGCCACCCAGGCTGACCTGATGAGCACCTACGGCAAGATCGAGGGCGAGGTATCGGTTGTCCACCATGGCGTCGATCCCATATTCAAGCCGGGTGCAGCTCGATGGGAGGACCTCCCCGAGAAATACGTGCTGTTCGTGGGCAACCGAGGGCAGTACAAGGACGCAAATGTCCTCTTGCGCGCCTTCGCCGAAGTGGCCAGCGAGTTCTCCGACCTTGTCCTGCTCTTCGTGGGCGGTGGGCGGTTCACCAGCGCGGAGACCCAGCTGATTCGCCAGCTCGGCATTCAGGAGCGAGTCCGCCAGCGATCGCTGCCCGACGCTGAAATGAGCGCCGCCTACGGCAATGCTGAGCTGTGCGTGTTCCCCTCTCGTTTTGAGGGCTTCGGACTGCCTGCCCTGGAGTCGATGGCCTGCGGCACTCCCACGGTGCTAGCGTCCGCCAGCTCGCTGCCTGAAGTCGGTGGCGAGGGGGCTGTCTACTTCGAGCCGGGCCATGTCAACGAGCTCACCCGCGTGATGCGCGAACTGCTCTCAGACGAGCAGCTGCGCTACGAGCTCGCTGCGCGTGGCCTCCTGCGGGCCTCACAGTTCTCCTGGGAGAAGTCGGCCCGCGAAACCGCAGCGGTCTACGACTCCCTACTCAACTAGCCTAGGTCTGTCATGCAGCCAGAGGTCCAAGCACGCAGTGCCGTGCGCGCTGAGCACCCTTCGGTCGGGCAGTATGCGCATTCTGTGCTGAGCAACGCTCAGCGGGAGCATGTCCTGCTGATCTCCTTCAGCCAATGGGATTTCGCCCAGGCTGCACTTGCGGACATCGCCTTGAGTTTCCGCGAGATGGGCTCGCAAACCACCTTGGCCCTGTGGGCAAATGACACACCGGTGCACGACGTCGGCTGGGCGGGAAGTCGACTGATGAGCCGACTGCTGCTGTCTGCCACGAGTGATGACCGGCTGGAGCAGGCGCTGCTGTCGATGGGCATGGACCAGCACGCATTTGCGCGGCCGCCCATCAGGCGATGGAAGCCACGCGAGCCCCTGCAGCTCCCGGCTTTGCTGAACCGTTCGAGCATTCGAGCGATGAGTTACCAGGGCACTGCGGTGGGTCGGGCAATTCTGCAGGTGCATCCTGACGATGAGACCCCCGTCTCCGATGACTTCATCTGGCCCAAGCGCTGGGTAGAGGCCTGCGCTCGCTCATATGCCTTTGTTCTCGACCAGACACTGGCGTTGATCGACGAACGGGGGATCACGGCAATCGTCATCTACAACGGTCGCTTTCTTCATGATCGTGCGGCCTCAGCCGCGGCCGAAATGCGCGGATTGCCGATCCTGAACTACGACACTGGCGGTCACGACACAGACTTCGACCTGACGATCGATGCCACGCACGACTGGGATGCCCTGCAGACGCGCATGCTCGAGATGTACGAGCGCTGGCCCGCGCACGAGCGTGATGTGATCGGCAGCAGCTGGTTCCTGGAGCGGGTCAATCACGAGGATCCAGGAAATGCGATCTTCGTGGAGATGCAGGAACAAGGCCGACTCACTGAACTGCCGGCCGCTGAGGTGTCGGTGGTCTATTTCAGCTCATCCGGGGATGAGATTGCCGAGCTCGAACTTGACTGGGATGCCTACTTCGCTGGCCAGGAGCATGCCCTGGCTGTGCTCGCGGATGAATGCCGCAGGCGGCCGGGCTACTCACTGGTGGTGCGCTCTCATCCGCATAAGAGACTCAAGCCCAAGCAGGACCTGGCGGAGTGGATGGCAGCTGTGGATCGGGCTCAGCCGGATCTCCACCTTGATCCGTACTCCGTCGCGGACTCCTATCAGTTGATGCGCCAGGCAGATGTCGTGGTCACTTACGGGTCGACCGCGGGGGTCGAGGCCGCCTTCGCCCACAAGCCAGTTGTGGTCATGGGCCCGTGCGCTTATGACAAATTGGGCTGCGCAGTTGGCGTGTCGACAGTGCAGGAACTCGCGATGGCCCTTGATGCCCCTGCTGCAGGCAGTTGGTCAGGCGCCGTGTCGTATGGGCTAATGATGAAGCGTCGCGGATTCACCTATGCCTTCGTCGAACGGCAGGCATCCTGGGTGTGCACCCTGGGCGGCGTCGCGCTGAGGGAGCCAAGCAAGCTGGTGCTGGATTCCAGCCACCTGATCAACCGATTTGAGAAATGGCGCCTCACACGCCGTTGAGGCTCGGCGCCTCCAGCGCCTTGGCATATCGCTGCAGCACCCAAGGCATCTGGGCAATGCGCTGGCGTACCAGCGCGGTCGGCTCAAAGTGCGGGATCTCGTAGTCCATGCCGAACAGCGAAGTGCTGAACTCGTTCTCCAGTGCGAGACGATCTGCGCGCACGGGTGTCTTGCCCTTGTGCAGCCCGATAGTGTCAACGGCCAGAATCGTGCCGACCGGAGCACAGAGTTCGGTCACGTGATCCCACAATCCGGCGGCTCGCACTGCCTCATCGGTCTTGCGGCCCTCC
>DNXA01000209.1 GCA_003506065.1 Actinomycetota bacterium | reverse complement strand
AGCATTTCTTGAGAATCTCACGACATTTGTGGCTCTAGGAGCGTTCACTTCAATCGTCGCAGTAGTGGTTGCACTCTTCACTCAGGGCGCGCTGAATGCATATTGGAATCAGGCAATTCTCTGGCCGGTCCGATGGGGTGGAGGCGATGCAACGACACCCAGCGCGTATCTCGATCTCATGAAACTACTCCTGCCTCAGCTGTTGCCCGTGGTGCTCACTCTGGTCATTGCTTGGCTGTGGTACTTGCAGCATCGCGCCGGGCAGTCGGGTAGAACAAGACCACGCTGGTTGGTGGTCCTTTCAACCGCGGCAGGAATCCTCATCATCGCTATTGAGGGTCGCAATCTCGTACTCAACGCCCCCGGCGGAGACATTGCCTCCCAATTGCTGTCACCAAATTTCGTCTATCTGAATTTCACCAATCCCAATTACGACTATCTCTACCTTTTCCTTGCCTTAGCCTTCACATGCAGTCTTCTGTCTGCCGCAATCTCATTCATTCTTCGGGTCAAAGGACGTATCCCGACTCAAGTATTTGGCTACTGGCTGCTTCTTGCGGCAATGACACTGGCGGGAGCACTAACCGTGATTCCCAGGTGGGACCCACGGCATGTGTGGTGGGGGATTCCGATCGGATTGATCCTTATTGCCGCATGCATCAACCTTGCGGGAACGCTTTGGCAAGTCCTCAAGAATCCACTCTTGATCGTGCTCCTGGCCGTTGCCGTAATGGTGGGCGTATCAAGCGTCCAAACCCTCGGAAGACCAAGAGTCGAGTCCCCTGCTGATTGGATTACTCGAGGGATGTACCTGCCGAAGGACATCAGTGACGCCATCGAGCGGGACTTCTCCTTCCTCAGCCGATACGTGCTATCGGATACTCGCGTCGTTTACCTGGTGCCCGATGGAGACTTGAGCATTCTGCTGGGACACTTTCAATCGGCCGATCCCTACTTCGTTTCGTGGGGCATTCCCAGCACACAAGCAGGGCGACTCAACGACGCCGATGTTGTGATCGTGTATGGCTTGACCAATGAGGGACTCTCAACGGAGTTGATCAACGATCTCAAGGATTTCAGGGTGGCCGAGACCCAGGGTCCTTATCGAATTTTCATTCCCAACAAGGGCGCTTGATCGGCAAGTCGATAGCTTCTCGACGGCTTGGAAAAACCGCCGAAGCAGTCAGATTGGCGTAGCACTCAAATCGCGAAGACACTTATTTGAATGGATCGCGCGGTCACTGCCCCGCGAGATCAGCCGCGGGGCCCCCGGACTCCAGATTGATGCGCTCAATCTCGAACATTGGTGGAGTTCTACGCACTTGCCCATGCATGCTCAATACGTATTCTCCAATGAGCCCAATGAAGAAGAGTTGGAGTCCTCCTAGAACAAATACACCGACTACCAATGTGGGGATGCCAGTTGCGGTGCCATCTCGCGTGATGGCAAAGAAGATCAGCGAGAAGACACCGATTCCCATGCCAAATATGCTCGCAATGAGCCCGATCAGGAGCGCAAGCCTTGTTGGCGCGCGCGACGTCGTAACAAAGCCATTGGCCGCCTGGTCGAGCAAGACCGGAAAGTTGGCCTTGGAACGCCCGGCCTTTCGCTCTACCCAGTCGTACTTGACCGACGAATTGCGGGCGCCAGTTTGTGCAACCAAACCCCGGATATATGGATACTGATCATCGACTGACAGCACAGAGTCAACGACTTGGCGATCCAGTAGCTGAAACTCGCCTGCGTGGGGCGGTGCGCTCGTCGAGCCTCCGGACCAAGCCAAGATGCGGTAGTACAGTCCCCGACCCGCCCGCAGAAACAGTCGCTCGTTCCTGTTGGCGCGGATGCCATAGACAACGAGGCTCCCGGCCTCCCATTCGTCGACAAACTTCGGAATGACTTCTGCAGGATCTTGAAGGTCAGCTGCCAACATAGGTACTACCGCGTCGCCCGTGGCGCTTCGCATCGCATTGGCGATATTGCGGAGAGCACCGACGTTTCGCGAATTCGCGATGACCTTTATCCTTGAGTCTTTCGAGGCGAGATCTCGCAAGATCTCGAGCGTCTCATCCGTCGAGGCATTGTCAGCAAAGATGTGCTCGTACTCGTAGGAGCTCAACTCAGATCCCATGACTTCCGCGCAGGCCTGCGCGCAGCGCGACACGTTGGCAGCCTCGTTATACACAGGCGTGATGATTGAAAGTTTCTTCGCTCGATCGTTGTCAACCATATCCAGCCCTTCGGATCTACCAAGCTAGCAACTGTGAGCCGACCCACAGCAGCACACAAAATGGACATCAATACTTGGGGGGTCCCGGCGATTGAACTCTACTTGTTCTCTCCAGCGAGAGCCTGCCTTCATCCGTCGTCGATTCAAGACAGCTCACACGGCGGCCAGGCCAGTTGGCATGCTCGGTCAGCGCTGCCTACTCGCCCCATACTGCCCAAGCGCACCGCGACTGATTCCTGTCGTGGTGCAGCCGAATCATGTTCAGTCCAATGACCTCGTTCAGTGCGGCAGTCTCGCCCGGAAACTCGCGAGTATTGAGCTCGTCGAACACCAGAATCGAGCCGCGGGTGAGTCGTGGAATGACCGCCTCAAGCGCAGCCTTTGTCGGCTCATAGATGTCCATGTCGAAGATCGCCATGCCAATGATCGCGTGCGGGTTGTCCTCAAGCCATGCTGGAATGGTCGTGACCACGTCGCCTGTCACGAGCTCATACTTCTGAATGTGCGCGATCGGACTCGCAGACTCGTGCAGGCCAAGGATCTCCTCCAGCAGGACGGCATGCTCCTGGGCCACTGAGTAGTCGCCAACCTGCGATGACTGGCCGTCCTGGTCGCTGATGGCGGGAAAGCCAGCGAAAGTGTCGAAGCCAACGATGCGTCGATTCAAGTTGTACGGCTCATGAATGCCACGCAGGTTGCTGAGGAGCGCCAGCGTTGCCCCCCACTGCACACCAAACTCCATGATGACGCCAGGCACGCCGATCAACTGCTGGTACAGCTGGTCGTAGTAGAGGATTCGGCTGAGGTTCATGCGATTCAGCGTCAGGTGGCTGTGGCTCTGCCAGTCCAAGTCCTCGCGTCCGCTCAGGTGGTGATCAATCTCCTGCAGCCGCCGAGCGACAGCTCGCTGCTCTTCAGAGGTGTTGCGCAGCTCACCCCGATACGGCTGTTGGTCACGACTATCTGACACCTGTCCCGCCTTCGCTCGCGCTCTTGCGCCTGTAAAGCCACCAACCCTAGACCCCACTGCAGGCGCCAGGTCCGCAGCGGGGTGCGTGGCAATTGCAGAGTCGGCGACTCCATCGGACCCATGCCCGTGCGCCCTCCGGCCAGTAGTGTTTCCTCCTATGGTGACTGAGGCCTCCGCATGAAAGCCGTCCTGCTCGCCGGAGGCCTTGGAACCCGGCTTCGCGAGGAGACGGAGTTCAAGCCCAAGCCCATGGTCGAGATCGGTGGGCGCCCCGTGCTGTGGCACATCATGAAGAACCTCGCCCATTTCGGCATCACCGAATTCATCGTCGCCACCGGATACAAGAGCGAAACAATCAAGGAATACTTCCTCAACTACGAGGCCTGGAACAACGACTTCACCATCGAATTGGGCGTCCGCGATTCCCTGCGCTTCCACGATGCGCACGACGAGGGTCGATGGACGGTTACTGTCGCGTACACGGGTGAGGACACGATGACCGGTGGCCGCATCGCTCGGGCAGCGCGCTACCTCGATGATGAGGCCTTTCTCGTGGCCTACGGCGACGGTCTGGCAAATGTCGATATTGCTGCACTTCAGGCATCACATGAGGCAGCCGGAACGCTCGCGACGGTCACGACCGTCCAACCTACCGGTCGCTTCGGTGTCATGGACATCGATGATCAGGGCATCGTTCGTCACTTCCGAGAGAAGCCGATCACGGACGGATGGATCAATATCGGATTCTTCATCTTCGAACCGGAAGTCCTGGGCTATCTCGACTCGTCATCTGTGCTCGAGGAGGAACCCTTGGCTCGGCTGGCCGCCGAACACCAGCTCTCTGCCTATCGGCACACGGGCTTCTGGCAGCCAATGGACACCTACCGTGAGTTCCGGATGCTCAACGATCTCTGGAACGACGGATCAGCACCCTGGCGGATTGGGTGAGGCAGGTGAACAGCGAATCCCTGGCCAGTGCCGCACGAAGTTCAGCAGTGCAAATGGTGCACGCCGGCAAGGCTTCGCACATCGGCTCTTCGCTCTCGCAGATGGACATTCTCGCCGTGCTCTATGCGGGCGCGGCGAGCGTCACTCCGGAACGCGTCAAGGATCCAGAACGCGATGTCATCATCGTGTCCAAGGGTCATGCCTCCGCAGGCACCTACGCCGTGATGGCTCATGCCGGATTCTTTCCGCTGGCTTGGCTCGATGAGTTCTGTGCAAATGGCGGCGTGCTCAGCGGACATGTAACCGCGGGAGTGATTCCAGGTGTCGAGCTTTCGACCGGCTCACTCGGGCATGGGCTGGCCTTCGGATGTGGCATCGCCCTGGCTGCCAAGCTCTCCGGATCCACACGCCGGGTCTTCGTCCTGCTCTCTGACGGGGAGTGCGATGAAGGCAGTGTCTGGGAGGCAGGCATGTTTGCCGCTCACCACGGGCTCTCAAATCTCACGGCAATCATCGATCGCAACGGTCTGCAGTCCTTTGGCTCAACTGAGTTGACCCTCGCCCTGGAGCCCCTTGGCGCCAAGTGGGAGGCCTTCGGCTGGGCAGTAAGTCGAATCGATGGGCATGATCACGAGTCACTCAAAGCCGCGTTCGCCGCGGATCACTCCAGACCAGCGATGCTCATTGCCGACACAACCAAAGGTCGCGGTGTGTCCTACATGGAGAACGAAGTGGCTTGGCACTACAAGACACCCGATGACGAGCAACTTGCGCAGGCACTGACCGAACTGGCCAGCGAAGATGCGTGATGCCTTCATCGCTCGATTGACCGAGCAAGCACGTACCGACGAGTCGATCATGCTGCTCACTGGCGATCTCGGATTCAATGTCGTCGAGGGATTTCGCGATGCCTTTCCACTGCAGTTCCTCAACTGCGGTGTCGCCGAACAGGCCATGATGTCGATCGCCGCCGGATTGGCCTCAACACACAAGCGGGTCTTCGCGTACTCGATCGTGAACTTTGCAACCTTCCGCTGTCTGGAGCAGATCCGCAATGACATCGCCTATCATGGCTATGACGTCTGCGTCGTAGCCATCGGCGGCGGCGCTTCGTACGGCACCCTCGGCTACTCACACCACGGCCTTGAAGACGTCGCGGTCATGCGCCCTATCCCTGGAATGCGCATCTACAGTCCCGCCGACTCCCTGGAGGTGGCCAGCTGCGTGGATGAGATCTTGGAGATTGGCGGACCCTGCTATCTCCGACTGGGTCGGCAGCCAGGATCCTCGCCCCATGCTGGCCCGCCAGATATTTCAACGGGCCTGATAGAACTCGCTCGCGGCACCGACGTCAGCTTGCTGGTCACGGGTCCGCTGCTGCCCACAGCCCTCACAGCGGCGGCGGCGGCGGAAGAACAAGGGGTGAGTGTGCAGGTCGTCAGCGTGCCGCGTATCAGTCCACTTGACGATGCCGAACTGCTCAAGGTAGCGGGCGGGCGCCGAATCGTGACCTTGGAGGAGCATTCAACCATCGGGGGATTGGGCAGTGCCGTTCTGGAAAGCCTGGCCCGCTCGCGCCAGCCGCACGACGTGCACATACTCGGGTATCCCTCCGGTGGATTTGATATCTCGGGATCCCATGCATTCATCAACAACTCCACCGGACTGTCGCCAGATGCTGTCGCCTTGGCACTCGTGGACCAAGGCTGAGTCAAGATGAGTCGCAGCCCGTTGCACGAGAGTCTGGTGGCCGAGGACCTCGCCGAGATCATCGCTCAACCACTGCCCTGGGAGCAGTTGAGTGGCAAGCGCGTATTGGTTACAGGGGCGAGCGGCTTTCTCGGAAAGTACCTCGTGCGAACTCTGCTGCAAATCAATGCCACGGGACGGCTTAGTACGCCGATCGAGGTGCTTGGCATGGTCCGAGACAAGGTCCGAGCCGAGCAGGAGTTCAGCGGACTCATCGACTCGGAGCACTTCGCACTTCTGCCGTGGGACTTGAGCCGGATGGAGTCTCCTTCGATCGGAGATGTGAACTACGTTCTTCATGCGGCAAGCCCGGCAAGCCCGAAGAACTACGCGACCGATCCCATCGGTTCCCTCTTGCCAAATGTGACGGGCACTGTCGCACTGCTTTCAGCCTGGTCAGCCAGCCTGCATCCCGACAGATTTCTCTTCGTGAGCAGTGGGGAGGTGTATGGCTCCGTGCAACCAGACACTGTGCTCACCGAGACCACCTTCGGCAGCATCGATCCCACCGATCCTCGATCCTGCTATGCAGAAGGCAAGCGGACTGGCGAGGCTCTCACAGTCGCGTGGGGACGGCAGCATGCATTGCACACTTCCATCGTCCGTCTCTTCCACACTTACGGTCCGGGCCTGGCTGAGGATGACGGACGCAGCTTCGCCGACTTCACCTACCAAGCGGCGCGAGGTGCACCACTCACACTCACGAGCGATGGTTCAGCTCTTCGCACCTACTGCTATGTGACTGATGCCGTGACTGCGATCTTCACAGTGTTGCTACAGGGCGCTTCCGGCGCGGCCTACAACGTCGCCAATGTCAATGCTGAAGTCTCTATTCTCGAGCTCGTCGAGCTCCTGATCGCCTTGTTCCCCGAGCGGAAGCTCGCAATCTCGCGCAACTCGCCGGCCACCAATTACCTCCCAAGTTCGCATTCCCGACTCGCCACCTCGGTTCAACGACTCAATGAACTGGGCTGGGCTCCGCGAGTGGGACTCGCCCAGGGATTTCAACGCACGGTGCTATCCCTTGCGTAGTCTCATCAATGACATGTCGACATCTTGGGGGCCAGAGTGAACGCTACGTCCGCCGAAACTGACTTCGCTCGACTCAAGGCCGCCTTCGAGGCGGGCAAGGTGGCAAAGCCTGCCTTCATTGCTGAAGCCGGTGCCCTGCACCAAGTTCTGTGGCGCTACTCCGACGCCCTCTCTGGCACCGGTGTCGATTCCATCCGGATAGACGAACAAGGACCTTCCTTTCGGGTCGGTGCCGGAGGCACAAGCACTGCATGGCTGCGGGTGCCGCGCGGTGACTACCGCGTTGCACCACTGGAGATGCTGAACTTCGGGCCTTACGAACCTGTCGAATGGCGGCTGCTCAATGCGTGCGCGGCGTCGGCCCGACAGATTCTCGATATCGGCGCCAACATCGGCTACTACAGCACCCTGCTTGCGCTGACTCACTCCCAGGCGCACATCCATGCCTTTGAACCCACCCCATCCTCCTTCGCATACTTGGAACGCAACATCACAGAGAACGGCCTCAGTGCACGAGTCACCCCGAGCCCGCTGGCAATCTCAGATCGCATTGGTACTGGGAAAATCTGGGAGGCGCCCACCCATGGCACCAATGCCTCGCTCGCCAATGTCGCTGAACGAAGTGACGCGAATGCGACAGCCATCTCGCTGACCACGCTGGACGCTTGGTCCACCGAGCACTCCATTGCCCCCGACCTCATCAAGTGCGATGTCGAAGGGGCTGAACTTCTGGTGTTCCGTGGTGGCCAGACAACTATTCGCAACTCACTACCAATCGTGTTCACCGAACTTCTCCGCAAGTGGTCCAAGGCCTTTGGCTACCACCCGAATGAAGTCGTGGAGTTTTTTTTCTCCCTTGGCTACCAGTGCTTTGCGATCGGAGAGGAGCGAACTTCGCCAATCTCAGTGATCGACGATGCAACCCTGGAGACCAACTTCGTCTTCCTTCACCGGGACAAGCACGCAGCCGAAGCAACCAGCTTGTTTGCCTGACCTTCTAGACTGCTGACGTGGCTCCCGCGGCAATACAGATCCTCGTCCAACTGGGGCCGATCCCCGATTTCGTCTGGCACTACGCCGTACAGAACCACCAACTCAACCCGCAGTTCGCCACAGTGCTCATTGCCGACGCGAAGGCAGCCAGGCCACGAGAAGGCATCAGTGTTGTGCAATTTGACACGCTCGTATCCACGGCGGAACTACAAGAACTCACCTTGGCCCTTGAGTCATCTAACATCGATCCGCACTGGCGCAAGGGCTACTGGCTACGCATCTACGGTCGTTTTCTCGCTCTGCGCAACTACTGCAATCAATCCGGACTAGACCCCGGGACTCCAGTAATCCATCTCGAGTCCGACATGGCAAACTTCATCACCGAGCAACTCCTTGACGACAGCTTGCGCGAGTTCAATGCCCTGAATCTCATGGCCTTCATCGATGCCGACACCGCGTGCCCTGGTGTGATCCTCTCAAGGACTCCGGCGGCGATGGCGATGCTGTGCTCAACCGTGCTTGAAGATGTGCAGGGCGGCCGCAACCGATCGGACATGAAGTCCCTCGCCCTGGCGGGCAGCCAGTTGCTGCAGCCCCTTGCCACCCTGCCAGAACAATCGAAGCACACAATGCAGGTTCGCACCGCCGATGCCAACGGCGTCCTCAGCGCCGAGCAGCCCGCGTCCCTGATCTTCGACGCCGCAGCTGTCGGCCAATACCTGTTCGGCATTGATCCTCGCAACCAGCAGGGGCTTCTTGTGCCCGGCTACCGCGAGACACGCGGCGGACTGGATCCTGGTCTGTGGCAGGACTGGAGTCTGGCGCTATGCCAGGACGGAATCACGCGCGTGACGGCCAGAGCTCAAGGCCGACTCCTCGTCCTCGCCAACCTGCATATCCACGCGAAGATCATCATCCCGCGCCCTGAGATCGGAAGTGACTACTGGCGAACCCAACTCGGCATTGCCAATGGACTCATCGGGGCGCGCCCGCAATTCGTGTCGCAGTCACGGCTCTCACAACTGATCTTTCGAAACCTGCGCCGACTTTCCTGACGGCACATTTCGCGACGCCGGCCTTCTGGTACTTGCAGGAGACTTCAAAGGCCCAAGATGCGAGCCTGTGCGTCGAACTCTGGAACTCTCAACCGCACTTCTTCGAACCGACCCGCCCACATCAACTGGCCATGTTCAAGATAAGCAATCTGATCAAACTCGCGCACAGTTGCCAGCCGGTGAGCCACCACAACAACAGTCACCTTTCCGTGAAGTTCATTGATGACTCTGCTAATGGATACCTCCGTTTGCGCATCAAGCGCGCTCGTGGCCTCATCGAGGACCAAGATCTTGGGCCGCGTGAACAACGCCCGGTCCAAGCCGAGTCGTTGGCGTTGGCCCCCACTGAGACGAACCCCGCGCTCGCCAATGACGGTGTCCAGGCCTTCGCGTGAATCGCGCAGGAAGTCAGCGAGGTGAGCATCCTGCAATGCCTGCCAGATCCGATCATCCTCGATCACTTCAGCGGGCAAGCCCAACGCCACGTTGTCTCGCACGGTGCCGTCGACGAGCATGACCTGCTGCGGCACATACGCCACAGCTCCCGGCCAGATGCGGGTCGCATCGTGCGGATGCCTGCCGCCGAGCTCAACGCCACCTGCAGAAGGGGCAAGGATTCCAAGCATGATGTCGGCCAGAGTCGACTTGCCGGCACCAGTGCTGCCCACCAGAGCCAGCGAGCTTCCCGCTTCAACATGAAGAGAAATATCTTTCAGAGCAGCGGCTCCGCCCCCCGGGTAGACGTATTCGACCCGGTTGATATCAATCGATGGCAGGAAATCGTCGTAGTCCGAGTTGAGCTCCTTGCACAACTCCTCGATGGAACTTGGGTCAGGCACGATCGCAGTTGAACCCTGGAGAGTGCGCGCCAGTTCGAAGGTGGCTCCGGCACCGCCAGAAGCCGACTTGATCGTGATAAACGAGGTCTGCAAACGCATGATCGAGGGCAGCACTCGACTACCGGAGGCCAAGAACAAGACCATCGTGCCAATTGCCGTCACTGTGTCACTTATGGCGACCTGCACCGTGGCCAGAATCACCGCGCCAACAACGAGGGTGGATTCAAAGACGAACTTCGGCACTTGGCCGATAAATGCACCGTCAGCCTGCGAATGCGCTCCAGCGATCACGAGCTCGCGAATCCTTTGCGCATACAGACCCATGCGATTCGAGACAGAGATTTCGCGATAGGAGCCGAGCGTTTCTTGGATCACTGTGTTACCGCGGATTGCCGTGCGCGCGTTGATTGCACCAACGCGCGCGGACCAGCCACCAAGGGTCAACTGCAGAACAAGACCGACTGCGGCAAGGAAGCCCATTGCGATCAAGGTGAGTATGGGATTGATGACGAAGAGCGTGATGCCGAAAATAATGAGCAGGGTCGATTCCGTGACTATCGTCGCAGCCGAGCCAAGGATGCCGACGATTGCACTCGTCGCGCCCTGCACCACAGCATAAGCGGTGGTCATGCTGTGTCGTTCTTGGATGACCGTGATTGGTTGACACAGCAAACGCGAGGCGAGCGACACCGACAACGCGGCCTGCTGGTTTGCAAGGAAACGCAGTGCTCGTCGAGTCAACAGACTCCCCAAGACGCTCTTGGCGATCAGGAAGAAGGCAGCAAGGTAGGCAGCAATGATGGTGATCTGATTGATATCAAGTCCATGATCGGTACCCAGATTCACCAGCGATTGCAACTGAGCCGGTACCGCGGTACCGGGTGAAACGCTGGACAGAGCAAGTACACCAACAACAGTTACAAGCAAGACGCCTGCAAGATCCAGGAACGCTGTCAGCATTTGCACGCCAACAAGAAGCCCGAAACGCCTCTGCACCTTGCGCGGAAGAAGCTGCAGTGCCTGATGCACTTCACCGGCGACTCCAGCATGGGTCTTGGTCTTTAGCCAGTAGATCAACTTGCTCATGCGGCGACCAAAACCTTGATGCCGGAAGTGAAGAGATTCATGCGCTCCTGGAAGGTCGATCGCTTGGCTTGCTCCCAATTGCTGCCGGCACGAAGGTGGAGGAAGGAGCCTTCGAACAGCTCAGCGAACTGCACACCGTCATTGTGCGAAGCGTCGAATTCTAGGAAGGCATGAAGGCTGCCGGGCAACTGCACCTCTGCAGAGGCCCAATTCCATTTGCCGCTGTGCAGACCCGCGATCTGACGTGCAGCCGTAACATTTGCCTGTAACCACGGTGTCATGGCACCGCCGGTGTCCAGAGCGATGCCGTCCACGGTTGCGCAATCCCAGCTCATCTCGATGCTGGTGTCTGCGCGGTCTAGAT
>DNXA01000076.1 GCA_003506065.1 Actinomycetota bacterium | reverse complement strand
CAGACCAAAGGTGCGCTGCAGAGTCGCGGGCCGGGCAGCCAAGGTCAAGGCAATCAAGGAGATCAGCAGCCCAGTGACATCGGTCAGCATGTGTCCGGCATCAGCGAGCAGGGCGAGCGAACCCGAGACCAGGCCACCGATGATCGAGATGACCAGCACACTGGCCGACAGCATCACTGCGTAGATGAGCCGTTGACGCATCTGGCCTGCCGTCATCTCCCCACCGCCAGCGGCGTGATGATGTGCGGTCACCTGTGAAGTATGGCGCAGAACGGACAGACTGGACGCGGCTGTGCCAATGCTCGCTGGTGGATTGCCGTTCAATGACGCAAGTGCCACAGCTCTAGTCGAAGGACAGGCTGCGCTTGGACAGCCCCCAGAAATATCCGTCGACCTCAGTCTGCGCAGAAGTCGGTTCAGCGGCTGCGCCAAGCGCGACGAACAAGGGCACGAAGTGCTCCACTGTCGGATGCGCGTACGGCAGGCCCGGCGCCTGCTGCAGGTAGTTGGCAAGCCCGTCCACGTCGCCGGCCTTCAGGGCTGCGTCAACCCACAGGTCAAAGTCCGAGGACCACGACGGCACTGAGCCGCTGATCATGCTGGCATCGATATACGGCAGGCCGTGGGTCATGAATCCGGAGCCAATGACGAGCACCCCCTCCTCGCGAAGTGCGCGCAATCGCTCACCCACCTTCAGCAGCAAGGCCGGATCGTGAGATGGCAGACTCACCTGAACCACAGGCACATCAGCCAAGGGGTACATCACCTTCAGCGGAACCCAGGTGCCGTGATCGATGCCTCGCTTGCTCTGACGGACGCCACCAAGCCCCGAGAGTTCCTCGATGACCCGGTTCTGCAGGGCAACTGCATCAGGTGTGGCGTACTTCATGGCGTAGAAGCGCGGATGGAAACCGCCGAAGTCGTAGACCAAAGGCGTGTGCGGCCCTGCAGCAGTGACGGCGATGGGGCGTGCCTCCCAGTGGGCACTGACACTGACGATTCCTGTTGGCTTGGGCATCCGAAGAGCCCAATCGTGCAACTCGCGCATCCACAATGGGTTGTCGAACAGTGGAGGTGCGCCGTGACTGATGTAGAGCACAGGCATCGCGCCACCTGCCCAACTGGCCTGCTCCGAACTTGCCACCAACGCATCCGGCTCGAACTGGTCGAATGCCGCTCCACCTTCGCTTGCCATGACGCCTCCCGCAATACTTTCGATAACCCTTCCAACGCCCTCGCTGTCCAGTATGTTCCTTGAGAACGCGGCCCTCGCAATGGGCAATCTGAGAGGATTCCATGGAAGACGAGGGCGCCCCCGGCTGGCAGCGCAATAACTACGCTTCCATGTTCGCAGTCTTCCTTCTGTGCATCACCTTCTCCTTCACCATCCCCTTCCTTCCGCTGTACTTGCAGCAACTTGACCCCGCCCTGACCGGCCAAGAAGCCGCACTGTGGGCAGGCATCGCAACTGCCCTGGGTGGCGTCGGGTCATTTGTGTCCGGCCCGATCTGGGGCATGCTCGGTGACAGGTTCGGGCGCAAGCCAATGCTCATTCGGGCCTGCTTCGGCGGCGCCATCGGACTGACCCTGTTCGGCTTTGCCACGAGCATCTGGCAGGTGGTGGCCATCCGGACCTTCATCGGGGTGATGGCCGGTGCTCCGGCGGCCGCGATGGCGCTGATAGCTGCCGGTACCCCAGCCCAGCGGCTGCCCAAGGCCCTGGGTCAGTTCCAGGGCGCAACTCTTGGTGGCATCGCCTTGGGTCCAGTCATCGCTGCGGTCTTCATCGCCGGCTTTGGCTATCGCCCGACCTTCGTCGTCGCCGGAATCCTGATGTTCTCAGGAGCCCTGGTGACGGTCTTCATGATCAAGGAGCCCACACGAGCTCTGGCCGCCAAGCCGGGATCAGGGACGCATGGCCTTCGCACGGTGTTGAGATCCCCCTTGGCCTGGGCAGCCCTCATGCTCGTGCTGCTGCTCAGTTTCGCGGCTCCGATGGTGCAGCCGGTCCTGCCAACGTATGTTCTGGATCTGCTGCCATCTGGCGTCAATGGCACGGTCATCATCGGCTGGATCTTCTTCGGCATGTCAGCTGCCAGTGCCGTCGCCGCGGTCTATGCCGGCAGGTTGATCTCCAGGGCTGGGCTTCAGCGGATCCTGCTCATCGCCGCCATCGGCATCGCGGTCTTCCTCATTCCGATGGGCTTCGTCAACAGTGTGATCGCACTGGCCCTGTTCGCCATCCTGATGTCGCTATTCCAGGGATTGCTCACCACCAGCGCAGTGTCCCTGCTGCCCACGGTCGTTACGGCCGCTGCACTGAGTTCCATGTTCGGGCTCTACCAGAGCGTCCAAGCGCTGTCCTCACAACTTGGGCCAGCTCTCGGAGGCGTGATCGCAGTTCAGTTCGGGTATCAGGCCGTATTCATCATCGCCGCAGCTGCAATGCTGGTCCTGGGCCTGCCGATGTTCCTGGTGTTCAAGAAGGTCGCAGCCACACACACGATCGAAGTTGAACCTGGCGAGATTCATCAGATCGAGAAGTCAGTTGACTCCCAAACACCGTCGACGGGTCGGTAGATACCTTCGGGTGCAGCTTCTCCATTGACTTCAGTCTCGAGTCTTTGCACCCTGGTCAATAGCTCCTGCACAGCGCTGCCAACTGGGTCCGGCGCATTGCGATCCTGAGCATCGAACCGTGGACGCGCAGTGTGCACACCACCCCGGGCCACGACCTGGCCCGGAACGCCAACCACTACCGAGTCAGGGTCGACGGAGCGCACGAGCACCGCGTTGGCGCCGATGCGCGAATCAGAGCCCACTTCAATATTGCCGAGGATCTTCGCGCCCGCACCGATCGTCACGCGATCACCAACCGTGGGATGTCGCTTGCCGGGGTTCAGGCTGGTGCCGCCCAGAGTGACCCCGTGGTAGATCGTCACGTCAGCGCCAACGACAGCGGTCTCCCCGATCACCACACCTGCGCCGTGGTCAATGAAGACGCGAGGACCAAGAGTTGCACCCGGGTGTATCTCGATGCCTGTGATCGCCCGCGCGGCTTGAGAGATTGCTCGAGCAGGCAGGTATGCGCCAGCATTCCAAAGATGATTGCTCACCCGGTGGGCCCACACCGCGTGAACCCCTGGATAGAGCATCGCCACCTCGGTGGCAGAACGGGCTGCTGGATCTCGTTCAAGGACTGATTGCACATCCTGACGAGCCTGATCGAGAAATGCCCGGATGCCTTGCGGAATGCTCGGCATGTCAGTCGTCAGTCGCCGAGTCCGGCAAACAGAGCAGTCGACAGGTAGCGCTCGCCAAATGAAGGGATGATCACCACGATCAGCTTTCCGGCGTTCTCGGGTCGCTTGGCGACTTCAGCGGCAGCCCACAGCGCTGCACCAGAGGAAATGCCAACGAGCAAGCCCTCTTCCGTTGCCGCCCGTCGAGCGGTCACAAGTGCATCCTCGGCCTGCACCTGGACCACTTCGTCGTACACATCGGTATCGAGGATCTCCGGAATGAATCCGGCTCCGATCCCCTGGATTGGGTGAGGGCCCTTGGCGCCGCCTGACAGGACTGGGGAAGCTGCCGGCTCCACCGCGATGATCTGAACAGAAGGGCGGCGCTCCTTGAGAACCTGGCCGACCCCGGTGATCGTTCCGCCTGTGCCTACCCCAGCGATGAGGATGTCCACCAGCCCATCAGTGTCATTCCAGATCTCCTCGGCCGTAGTGGCCCGGTGAATGGCCGGATTTGCCGGATTCTGAAACTGCTGCGGCATGAAGTACTTGGGATCTGAGTCAGCCAACTCCTTGGCCTTTGCGATGGCGCCACCCATGCCCTCAGGGCCGGGAGTCAGAATCAACTCCGCTCCATAGCCGCGAAGCAGCATGCGACGTTCGATGCTCATGGTCTCGGGCATCGTCAGCACGATCTTGATTCCGCGTGCGGCGCACACCATGGCCAACGCAATGCCGGTATTGCCACTCGTGGGCTCCACGATGACCGTGTCTGGTCCGATCTTGCCCGCTGCCTGCGCTGCATCGATCATGGAAAGGCCGATGCGGTCCTTCACCGAGTTTGCTGGATTGAAGAACTCCAATTTAGCCGCAACAGTGGCCCCGGCCCCATCAGTGATATTTCGAATCTTCACCAAGGGGGTGTTGCCGATCAATTCCGTGATGTCATTGGCAATGCGCATGGCCAAATCATGCACTGGGCACGACCTCAAGCGCAGCACACCCCGTCAACTCACCCCGAATTCAGCGCAAATGAGCATAATTGACGGCATGACTGAGCTCAGCCCGATCTCCTTGTCCACTCATGTTCGCAAGGAGACTGTCGCTGAACGAGTCGAGGCCGGCAAGCTCGCACGCAAGGAGCATCCACGCAGCACCATGGGCAATTGGTCACCTGCCGCCGATCGTCCGGACGCTGTGGAAATCTTGCGCGCACAGGAAGCAGTTCGGGTGCAGGAATTGGTGCCGATACGCCACGCACGAATGGCGGTCAGTCCGTTCACCTTCTACCGAGGCACTGCCGCAGTGATGGCCTACGACCTCGGCAACTACCCAAGCTCCGGAATCGCGACGCAGCTCTGTGGAGATGCTCACCTGTCCAATTTTGGAGTCTTCGGAAGTCCGGATCGTTCAATGATCTTTGACATCAACGATTTCGACGAGACTCATCCTGGCGCCTTCGACTGGGATGTCGCACGCATGGCGGCCTCGTTCTACATTGCAGCGACTGACAACCAGTTCAGCAATGCGGATCGCCAAATGGCGACATTGACCGCTGCTACCGCCTACCGACTGGCGATGGCGCAGTATGCATCGATGAACGACCTGGACGTGTGGTATTCGCGAGTGGACACTGAGTTCCTGCTGAATCTGGCGCAGTCGCGTGGAGGCACGAAGGCCGCCAAGTCTATGGATCGCAATCTGCAGAAGGCTCGAGGCCGCGATCACTGGTCTGCAATCAACAAGCTCACCGTCGTTGTCGATGGCGTTCGTCAGTTCGTTGACGATCCACCCTTGCTCGTTCGTCTCCCCATGGACGGCGTCATGTGGGAGGCGATCGATGGGGTCTTCGAGCAGTACCGCACCACTCTCCACGATGATCGCCAGGAGTTGCTGCGTCGCTACCACATCATTGACTTTGCACACAAGGTCGTTGGTGTCGG
>DNXA01000174.1 GCA_003506065.1 Actinomycetota bacterium | reverse complement strand
CGGATGATCGGTGCCGATGTTCTTGGCCCTGGGCTCCGCGCACTGCAGGAGCAGCATCCCGTCATCGGCGAAGTGCGCGGTCTTGGCGTGTTCTGGGCACTGGAACTCGTCTCTGATCGCGCCACTCGCGAGCCGCTTGCCCCATACGGCGGGTCCTCACCAGCCATGGCTGAACTGCTGACCGCCTGCAAAGTCAATGGCCTGCTGCCGTTCACCAACTTCAACCGACTGCATGTGGTCCCTCCGTGCACGATTTCCGTGGATGAGACTCACGAAGCTCTTGCGCGCTTGGATGCGGTCTTCACAGCCATTGATCGGCACTACGTCGGCTCCTAGCGCGCTCGATAGGGTCGCGCCCATGCGTGTCCTCGTTATCGGTTCTGGTGCGCGTGAACACGCCTTGGTCTCGGCGTTGCGGGCGGATCCATCCGTCACGCATGTCGTGTGTGCACCCGGCAATGCCGGTATCGCAGGCATGGTGGATGTTCATCCAGTCAAGGTCGATGACCCCCCGGCCGTCGCGAGTCTGGCGGCCCAGATCCACGCAGATCTGGTGGTGGTCGGACCTGAGGTTCCACTTGTCGCCGGTGTTGCTGATGCAGTTCGTGCACTCGGCGTCGCCTGCTTTGGACCCTCTGCTGCTGCTGCTCAACTCGAAGGAAGCAAGGCCTTTGCCAAACAGGTCATGGCAGAGGCAGGGGTGGACACCGCCCTGGCGCGGGTATGTCACGACCTCGAGGGCGTCGCCGCCGCGCTCGATGAGTTCGGTGCGCCATATGTGGTGAAGGACGATGGCCTGGCTGCCGGCAAGGGGGTGGTCGTCACCTCGGATCGTGAGGAGGCGCTGAGCCATGCGAGCGCCTGCTTCTCCAATGGCGCCCCAAGCGTGCTGATCGAGGAATACCTCGACGGGCCGGAGGTCTCACTCTTCGGCATCACAGATGGCACGGTCATCCTCCCGCTCCAACCGGCACAGGATTTCAAGCGCGCCTTTGACGCCGACGCCGGTCCGAACACCGGTGGAATGGGTGCCTATTCGCCGCTTCCCTGGGCTCCGGCAAACCTGGTGGAGGAGATCACTTCGGCAGTCCTGGAGCCCATGATCGATGCGATGCGCAGTCGAGGCACGCCCTTCAGCGGCCTGCTGTATGCCGGACTCGCACTGACCTCTCGCGGCATCAGGGTGGTGGAGTTCAACGCTCGATTCGGGGATCCTGAAACCCAGGTGGTGCTGGCTCGCTTGAAATCCCCCCTTGGGCAGCTGCTCCTGGCCTCGGCTCTTGGGACCTTGGCGGAGCTGCCACCCTTGGAATGGCATGAGGGCGCTGCCGTGACGGTGGTGATCGCCTCGGCGGGGTATCCGGAGAGTCCCCGTACGGGAGATGCGATCCAGGGTCTTGCTGCGGCTGCCGAGATTGAGGGAGTGCAGATCCTGCATGCCGGAACCAGCCTGAATGACCGTGGCGAGGTGGTTTCTGCGGGTGGCCGGGTGCTCTCTGTGACTGCGGTGGGCGATTCCCTGGCCCAGGCGCGTCAACGCGCCTACGCCGGAGTCGACCTCATCCGCCTTGCTGGCTCCCATCACCGGCGTGACATCGCCGAGCTCGCAAGTCAGGCATGAAAGACTGGGTCAGTGACGGCCACTTTCCCCAATGTCCTTGCTGGTCGATACGCATCTGAGGCCATGTGCTCGATCTGGTCTCCTGAGGCCAAGATCGTCATGGAACGCCAATTGTGGATCGCGGTCATGCGTGCGCAGTCAGAACTCGGACTCGCAGTTTCGGCTGATGCGATCGAGCAGTATGTCGCCGCCGTGGACAAGGTTGACTTGGATTCCATTGCGGCTCGAGAGCGCATCACCAAGCACGACGTCAAGGCTCGCATCGAGGAATTCAATGAACTCGCCGGGCATGAGCTCATCCATCTGGGCATGACCTCGCGTGACCTCACCGAGAACGTCGAGCAGTTGCAGGTGCTCAGATCCCTGCTCCTCGTGCGCGACAAGACGGTTGCTGCGCTGCAACGACTGTCGAGCCTTGCAGTGACCTATTCCGACATGGCAATCACGGGTCGATCGCACAACGTGCCAGCGCAGACCACCACTCTTGGCAAGAGATTCGCCTCGGCAGCCGATGAGTTGCTCATCGCCTTCGCACGCATCGATGACCTCATTGGCCGCTATCCCCTGCGAGGCATCAAGGGCCCCGTCGGCACGGCCCAGGACATGCTGGATCTGCTCGATGGCGATTCGGCGAAGCTGGCAGCGCTTGAATCTCGCATCGCGCAGCATCTCGGCTTCGCAGAATTGCTCGACAGCGTCGGGCAGGTCTATCCGCGAACCTTGGATTTTGATGTCATCTCTGCCTATTTGGAGGTGGCGGCCGGTCCCTCGAGTCTGGCCACCACCATCCGCCTCATGGCCGGGCTCGATCTCGTCACTGAAGGCTTCCTCCCAGGGCAGGTCGGCTCCTCGGCCATGCCGCACAAGATGAACTCGCGATCATGCGAGCGAGTCAACGGGCTCACGGTCATTCTCCGCGGCTACCTCACCATGGCTGCAGATCTTGCTGGCAATCAATGGAATGAGGGCGATGTTGCCTGTTCTGTTGTGCGCCGCGTGGCGCTGCCCGATGCCAGTTTCGCCATCGACGGTCTCTTCGAGACCTTCCTGACCGTTCTCGATGATTTCGGTGCCTTTCCCGCAGTCATCAATCGAGAGCTCGATCGCTACCTGCCCTTCCTGTCGACCACGAAGGTGTTGATGGCCGCAGTGCGCAAGGGAGTGGGGCGCGAGATCGCACATGAGGCGATCAAGGAGCATGCCGTCAGTGTTGCCTTGGCAATGCGAGAGGAATCCGGCGCTGAGAACGACCTGCTCGAGCGGCTAGCTGCTGATCCGCGCCTGCAGCTCTCCCTTGATGAATTGCACGGCTTGATTGCTGAACCACTGACATTCACCGGAGCGGCCGCGGCACAGGTCCAATCAATTGTCGGCCGAGTGGCAGCGATCACTGCCGAGCACCCAGCGGCCGCCAGCTATTCACCTGGAGACATTCTGTGACCGCAGCACCTGACTATGGCCTGCCGGCCGAGTACGAGCATGTCTATTCGGGCAAGGTCCGCGATCTGTATCGCACACCGGAAGGCCGATTGCTTTTCGTCGCAAGCGATCGCATTTCTGCCTTTGACTGGGTGCTGCCTTCGGTGATTCCCGATAAGGGCCGCATCCTCACAGCGCTTTCACTGTGGTGGTTTCGCCAGTTGGAGGACATCGTCCCCAACCACGTCACCCCAGGAAAGGTGCCCGATGAAGTCAAGGGGCGCGCGATGGTCTGCGCTGATCTGGACATGCTGCCCGTTGAATGTGTTGCTCGCGGGTACCTGACCGGATCTGGCCTGATCGAGTACCAGGCCAAGGGATCGATCTGCAATGTCGGGCTGCCACCAGGGCTGAAGGACGGCTCGCTGCTGCCCAAGCCGATCTTCACTCCGGCAACCAAGGCTGCCATCGGTGATCACGACGAGAACATCAATTTCGACGAAGTCATCGTGATGATCGGACAGGAGGAGGCGCAGGAGCTCAAGCGCCTGACGATGGCGATCTTCGAGCGGGCTTCGGAGATCGCGGATGAGCGCGATCTGATCCTCGCTGATACGAAGCTTGAATTCGGCATCGCCAAGACTGGCCGATTCTCAGGCCGCATCATGCTGGCCGATGAGGTGCTGACACCTGATTCATCTCGCTTCTGGCTGCGCGACACCTGGGTGCCGGGCGGGCCGCAGCCCTCCTTCGACAAGCAGTTCGTGCGCGATTGGCTGACATCTCCGGCGTCGGGCTGGGACAAGTCCAGCGGCGAGCCACCGCCTGCCCTGCCTGACGAAGTCATTGAGTTGACGCGGGCGAAATATGTTGAAGCGTATGAACGACTGACCGGAAAGCGCTTCGCGTGACCACTTGGCTCGTCACGGGCGGAGCCGGATACATCGGCGCGCATGTCGTGCGCGAGCTGCTGGACAGCGGCCGCAATGTCGTTGTCCTCGATGACCTTTCATCGGGCCACGCACACCGCATCCCCGAGGGCGTTGCGTTCGTCCAGGCAAATGTGGCCGATCGCGATGCTGTTGCCCGAGCCCTGGCACAGCATGCGATCGACGGGGTCATCCATCTGGCCGCGAAGAAGGCAGTGGGGGAGTCAGTCGAGCTCCCGCTGCACTACTTCCGGGAGAATGTCGACGGCATGCTCGCACTGCTCGAAGCCATGCAGGCTGCAGGCGTCTCGCGCCTGGTCTATTCATCCTCGGCGGCGGTCTACGGAACTCCAGAGCACAATCCGATTCCTGAGTCAGCTGCGCTCATCCCAGAATCGCCGTATGGGCAGACCAAGGTGGTTGGCGAGTGGCTGGCTGCGGATCAAGGAACAGCGACCGGGCTCTCCTGGGTGGCTCTGCGCTACTTCAACGTGGCGGGCGCGGGCAGCGATGAACTGGGTGATGACAGCGTCAACAATCTGATCCCGATGGTGTTCGCGGCTCTGGACAGGGGCGAGCGCCCGCAGATCTTCGGTGATGACTACCCGACTCCTGACGGCACGTGCATTCGCGACTACATCCA
>DNXA01000158.1 GCA_003506065.1 Actinomycetota bacterium | reverse complement strand
TCTCCAAGATCACCATCGCCTCCGAGTCCGAGGATCGTCCAAGCTGGATGGGCAAGGTTGACTTCTCGGGGCTGAAGATCAAGCTCATCGGTTCACTGGTGGCCATCTCCGTGATCCAGTTGCTCGCAGTCTTCCTTGACCCAGAGATGATCGATCCAGATCAGATCGTGTGGATGATTGCCATCCACCTCACCTTCGTCATCTCAGGTGTCCTGTTTGCCGTGATGGATTTCATTGCTGACAAGCGCGCAGTCATCGATCTGCAAGTTGCCCGTCAGGAGCTTGAGCTGCGGATCATGGAAGAGGGACACCGCAATCAGATGCAGGCTGAGTAGCAGCAGCCACGAGTAGTTCGAGGGACTCGAGCAGTCGCTTACGCAGGACCTGCGCTGCGGTGCTCAATTGACGTTGACGGGCGACGTATTCGGCTCGCCCTTCAGGAGTCTCCATCGGCAACGACTCAAACCCAAGACTGCGCAAGTCATAGGGCGATGCCTGCATGTCCAGAACCCGGGCTGTCCGGGCCAGCTCGAAGCAATCTGCTGCCAGTTCACTAGGCAGATATGGACCGGCCCACATGGCGTACTTGTAGAGATCCATTGCGGCGTGAACACAGCCCGGCTGCTCGAAGTCAGGCTGGGTCGCGCGCGTGAGCCGATGCTCATTGAGGGGCATGGCATCCGCTGTGAAGAAGCGGAATGCGTCGAGGTGGGTGCAACGCAGGCCTAGGTCGGTGACTGCCCGCTCGATCTCCCATGGCTCAAGCCGCAGTGGGTATTCGGCGTGCCGAATGTCGCTGGCTTGGCCCCGGAAGACCATGGCCCATTCATGCATGCCAAAGCAGTTGAACTGCGGGGCGCGTTCGACGGTATTGCGCAGCAGTACCTCGGCTTGTTGGAGTCTGCCCACCCGCCGGCGGAGGCCTTCAAGTCCAACGGTTGCTCCTGAGTCCAGCCGAAGGTAGTCCCGGTGTCGGGTCAAGAACTCGTCGTCGCGATCAACGACCTCACCCCAGCCTGCGTGCCAGGTCGTGAGTTTGGCAATGGAGTACGGGTAGTAGTCGAAGAGAAAGTCATCGACCGGGTGCTTTTCACCGATTGAACGTCGTGCGAGTCGGTGCTGAACCCAGGGGAGGGTGCGCAGGGTATGGGCCTGCTCGCGACTGCGCGCTTGCTCGACCTCCACCGCGCAGACGTTACGCCGTACTCTGGTCAGGTGAGCAGGGACCCGGAGCAGGCCAAAGCCAAGAAAGCCAAGGCTCTTGACGTCGATCTGCTGCCTGACGTGACTTCAGACGAGATGCGCGAGCCGGATTCCCGAGATGACTGGCTGCGCGCCGAGGTTCCCCCGCACCACGGGGACTAGTTCTCGCGCTGCTCCTTGAGGAGCTCGCTCTGCTCTTTCAACAGTTCGCGAATCTCCTGGAGCACTTTGATGTCGTCCGGCACGATCTCTTCCTCTTCCTTCGCATTGCGATTGCGGAAGGCGTTCATTGGTACGACGAACACGAAGTAGACGACCGTCAAGGTGATGAGGAAGGTGATGATGCTGTTGATCAGCAAGGAGAAATCGATCACCTGGTCTCGGACAGTCCACGTGCCGGCATCAAGTCCGCCGCCAAGGAAGATGCCGACGATTGGATCGATGAGCGCTTTGGTGAAGGCTCCCACGAGAGTGGAGAACGCGGCGCCAACAACAAATGCAACTGCCAGATCGATGACATTGCCGCGCAGAATGAAAGTCTTGAATCCCTGGAGCATGAGCTTCCCCTCAGCTGAATTTGGATTGCATAACCAGCGTAAGGGTCGCCGCAGCGCCTGCGGCGGCAACAGGCAGAGAGTCGGCCCGCTGCACGGCAACGACAAGCATCTGGGCCTCGCTCGCGCTGAAGGCAGAGCCATTTGTTCCCTTGGACAGCACGCGGGCGTGCTCGGCAATCACCGCGGCAGGGGAGATCTCAGAGAGTTCAACAAGGTCAACCACATCCCCAGGATCCACGCCTGCTGCGAGCTTGGGATCGGCGAGCAGGATCGGCACTGCCACCTCGCCCTTTGTGAGTTGCTGTGCTGGTCGGGCATCGACTGCTGCAACACCAGCGGGCTCGGTTGAGTCAACGACCACACTGAGAATCAGCAGGCTGGCAAGACCAGCGCAGACTGCCGCGAGAATCCTGCGGTGTCGAGCGATGAACACCTGGATCTGGCCGAGAAGTTGGGGTGGCACGGGCATCTGTTGAGGGTAGGGAGAACCTCGAGTTCAGCGGAAACCCTTGTCCACAGGTCAATCCGAGGACGAGCTGGAACTGCCTGTCGTTGCTGGCGCTGCTTTTGCCGGTGCTGCCGCTGGCGTGGTGCTGGTCGACTCGGCACCTGAGCTCTTTGCAGGCGAACTGCTGTCCGTGGAACCGCGCGAATCATTGCGGTAGAAGCCGGAACCCTTGAACATCACACCGACATTGTTGAAGAGTTTGCGCAGGGTCGGCTCTCCGCAGTCAGGGCACACGGTGAGCGTGGCATCGGACATCTTCTGCACGATCTCGTGAGCTGACCCACAATTGGAGCACGAATATTCGTACGTTGGCACTGGTCCTCCGGCACTGCTGGCACTCACTGAAATTGAGTGCTAATTGTGCCTCCAGTCGTTTGCGGCGGCAACTTCAGGTGCTCAGCCCTCTAGGGTCGCGTTGTGTTTGAAGGATTCCAGGCTCGCGTGA
>DNXA01000052.1:6550-6762 GCA_003506065.1 Actinomycetota bacterium | reverse complement strand
GCATACGGCATCGCAAACGCCCTATGGGTTGGCACCCCTGGCAGTAGAACCGCCGATGAATTTCATGCCCGGTGCACGCGCTCATCGGTGACCATCGACCGTGCCGAGCAGGTCCCCGCAGACAGCGGAGCCGACTGGCCTCGAGTCTGGTTCCTGGAGCATGCCGGAGATCCTGTGGTGCGATTCCGACCGGAGCTGATTGCCGAACGGCC
>DNXA01000052.1:0-6399 GCA_003506065.1 Actinomycetota bacterium | reverse complement strand
GAGTGAGCGAACGACTCGAAAAGCGCCTTCGTGAGCTGGAGAAGGCACGGGCTGCGCGCATCGCGGGCTAATGCGCAGCTGGCGGGGACGTAAGATGAGGACCCCCGATCAGGAAGGCCGCTTCCCCTATGGCTACTGCCTCGTCCTCTTTCGTTGGCCGCGACATGGCCGTCGATCTGGGTACGGCAAACACTTTGGTCTATGTGCGTGGGCGCGGCATTGTCCTGAATGAGCCCTCAGTTGTGGCAATCAACAACAACACGGGCGGCATCTTGGCGGTCGGTTCTGAGGCCAAGCGCATGATCGGACGAACTCCCGGCAACATTGTGGCGATCCGTCCGCTCAAGGACGGCGTGATTGCTGACTTCGACACAACCGAGCGGATGCTTCGCTACTTCATTCAGAAAGTGCACAAGCGCCGTCATCTGGCCAAGCCACGCCTCATCATCTGTGTTCCTTCGGGCATCACCGGAGTTGAGCAGCGCGCCGTCAAGGATGCCGGCTATGCCGCTGGCGCTCGCAAGGTGTTCATCATTGAGGAGCCAATGGCTGCCGCCATCGGCGCTGGCCTTCCCGTGCATGAGCCAACCGGCAACATGGTGGTGGACATCGGCGGTGGCACTTCAGAGGTCGCTGTCATTTCCCTGGGTGGCATCGTCACCAGCCTCTCGGTTCGCGTGGGCGGCGATGAACTGGACAACGCGATCATTCAGTACGTCAAGCGTGAGTACTCGCTGATGCTCGGTGAGCGCACCGCTGAAGAGATCAAGGTGGCCATCGGCTCAGCCTTCCCGATGCCCGATGAGCCGCATGCGGAAATTCGCGGCCGAGATCTCATCACCGGCCTGCCGCGCACCATCGTTGTTTCAGCCGAAGAGATCCGCCGTGCCATCGACGAGCCCGTCAACGCCATCGTGGCGGCCGTGAAAGCCACCTTGGATCGCACCCCGCCGGAGTTGTCCGGAGACATCATGGATCGCGGCATCGTGCTCACTGGCGGCGGCGCCCTGCTTCGCGGGCTTGATGAGCGGCTTCGTCACGAAACCGGCATGCCAATTCTCATCGCTGACCGACCGCTGGACTGCGTTGCACTGGGTTCAGGAAAGTGTGTTGAGGAGTTCGACGCACTCCAGGCCGTCCTCGTCTCTGAGCCTCGGCGATAGGGCGGCTGGTCTTCAGACCTGCCGTAATCTCACATGTTGCAGCGCCGGGCCAGGGTGGTCATCGCAATCCTGGTGGTCATCACCTTGACCTTTGCCATCCTTGATCTGCGCGGCGGCAAGGGCCCCTTTGCCACCTTCCGGTCAGTTGTGGGCACGGCTCTTGGCGGCGTTGAGCGGGCTGGGGCAACCATCTTCTCGCCGATTCTCGGCATTGGGAGTTGGTGGGGCACCTGGGGAGATCAGCGCGACACAATCGCGGCACTGGAAGCCGAGAACAGCTCACTGCGCGGACTTGTGCGTCGTGCGGCAGAGGATCGCGCTCGCGCCGATGCNNGAGCAGGAGTTCAGCTGGACGGTGACCATCGACATTGGGACTCAAGACGGCATTGAGCGCGACATGTCGGTGATCAACGCTGATGGGCTGGTTGGCCGAGTGACCGCTGTGCATCGCACAACTTCCACGGTGGTGCTCATCGTGGATCCATCGGTCTCTGTTGGCGCTCGCGTCGCCGGGAGCGAGGAAGTTGGCATCCTCTCGGGCACTGGCGATCTGAACTCCCTTGAATTCCAGATGCTGAATCCCTTGGCCGATGTGAAGCCGGGGGAGGCCCTGGTGACATTTGGCTCCAAGAACGGCAAGCCCTACGCACCGGGCATTCCCATCGGACAGGTCACCGCAGTTCGTGGCACCGCCGGTCAGCTCACTCGAGTCGCGGCGATCGAACCCTTTGCCGATCTGTCCGCGCTCACCATTGTCGGGGTTGTCGTGCGACCTCCGCGCACGGATCCGCGCGATTCAGTGCTGCCGGCCCGGCCTGACATCGGCCCGACCGCCACTCCTTCTCCCAGCCCAACTGAAGGCACGGCGGTCCCAACCCTGAGTCCGGCGACGCCCGTTCCTTCGCCTAGGGCCTCCTGATGTGGCTGCGGCAGCTCATCATCCTGGCGATGACCCTGTTGATCGCCGTCATGACTCAAAGCGCCTTCCTCAGTCGTCTCGGGCTGCCCGGAGCAACCCCGGACCTGATCCTTGTGTCGGTGCTCGCGGTCGCGCTGGCCTACGGACCGGCGATGGGTGTGGTCTACGGATTTGCAGCCGGCCTGCTGCTTGATTTCTCGCCCTCGACTCAAGGGGTTGTCGGGGTCAATGCCCTGCTGTTCATGGCCGCCGCCTTCTACGCAGGCCGGGCCATCAACCCACGCGATCGCACAGTTCCGCTCATCATCGGCTTGGTCGCCGGCACAGCCGCGGCGGTGACCCTGGTGCGGGCCATGCTTGATTCGCTCTTGGGACAGCCCACGGTGGTGTGGGCCAATGTGCCCGAATTGATGATCACGGGTGCGATCTACGCAGCCCTGCTGACGCCCTTGGTTGTGATGCCCTTGGGCTGGGTGGTGAAGAAGTTCACTCCTGAGGTAGCAATATGAGGCTATTGAGGGGAACCGTGCTGGGCTGCGGCAAGTCAGAGTTCCAAGCTCAATATTGCCTCATGAAGGGAGCACCGGGTGCGTGATCGCTCGATGCTGCGCCTCATGGTGCTCGGAGTGCTGGTGCTCTCGCTCATGCTCACCCTGTTCGCCAGGCTCTTGTACCTGCAGGTCATCAGTGGGGATCAATTCCGAAGTGCGGCCGAGAGCAATTCGGTGCGTGAGATTGTCCGCCCCGCTGTTCGCGGCCTGATATTGGATCAGGCTGGCCGTCCACTCGTCTCCAACCGCACCGCGCTTGAGGTCACCGTCGATCGCGTGACCCTTGGTCGTGCAAAAGATGAGGGGGAGGGCGTGATCAACCGCTTGGCGCTGCTGCTCAACGTGCCTGCGGAGAAGATCAGCGATCGACTCAAGACGTGCGGAACTGAAGGCGCCAAGCCCCCCCCAACCTGCTGGAATGGGTCCACCTATCAGCCAGTTCCGGTGGCTGTTGGCATCGATACCCAGACCGCGCTCACCATCATGGAGCGACGAACCGATTTCCCGGGTGTCGTCGCGCAACTGCAGGCCAACCGCATCTATCCGAGTCCGTTTGGTGTCAATGCCGCCCACATCCTGGGCTATCTCGGTCCAGTGACGGAGACCCAGTTGGAGGACCAAGGCGACTCCGAACTGTACGACCGACTGCGCCGGACCGATGNNGAGGTGACTTCGCTCGGCATCGACACATCGGGCAATGTCACCAAGCAGCTGGATTTCAAGGATTCGGTGGCCGGCAACTACCTGGTCAGCACCATTGATGCCCGACTCCAATCAGTTGTGGAGAAGCAACTGGTGGCCGCAGTGCAACGCGCGAGGGCTCAGGGATATGCAGGCAAGTCTGGTGCCGCTGTAGTGATCGACGTGCAGAATGGCAATGTGCTGGCGATGGCCAGCTACCCGACGTACGACCCGTCGATCTGGATCGGTGGGGTCACCAAGAAGCAGTACCAGGCCCTTGAGGACTCGCAGGCCCTTTCGTCCAATGCGATTCAGGGCACCTTCGCCCCGGGTTCCACCTACAAGGTGATCAGCACTGCAGCCGCTGGCAAAGTCGGCTTCAACCTCCAAGGCCAGTACGACTGCCCCAATCAGTTCAAGGCTGGCAACCCACCCCAGACCTTTCGCAACTATGAGTCACGCGGCTACGGGCTGATCTCCTTGGCTCGTGCCATCGAGGTCTCATGCAACACCGTGTTCTACGGCATCGCTGACCGGATGTGGAAGAACGGCGGCGGCATCGATGCCGAGCGCACCGCTCCGGACCCGATCGCAGCGATGGCACGCTCATTCGGGCTGGGCACCAAGACGGGGATCGACCTGCCAGGGGAGTCCGCGGGCGTGGTCTCCAGTCGCCTGTTCAAGGCCGAGAACTGGGACATCAAGAAGGACAGCTGGTGCCAGAACGCGCTCGAGGGATATCCGGAGACGCGCAAGACAAATCCCACCTTGGCCGACTTCTACACGGCATTGGACAAGGAGAACTGCGCTGACGGCTTCCGCTGGCGTGAGGGCGATGCGCTCAACGCCGCAATCGGACAGGGCGACACGGGCGTGACTCCTTTGCAGATGGCGATGGTCTATTCGGCAATTGCCAATGGCGGAACCGTGTATCAGCCACGCATCGTCAAGGGTGTCATCGGACCAGAGGGCAAGACCGTTGAAGAGTTCGCCCCGGTCGTGAAGTCGAAAGTTGCAGCGCCCAAGAGCACGATCAACTTCCTGCAGAATTCCTTGCCAGGGGTCACCGCGCGCGGATCGGGAGAGACTCCCTTCCAAGGATTCCCCTTGGATCAGATCCCGGTGGCATCCAAGACAGGCTCCGCGCAGGTGACCGGAAGCAAGGTCTCCACCTCTTGGTTCGCCTCCTACGCGCCGGCAAACAATCCCAAATACGCCATTGTCATGATGGTTACTCAGGGTGGAACCGGCTCAAAGACATCGGGACCAAGCGTGCGAAAGATCTACGAGGGGCTGTTCGGAGTCAATGGTCGCACGGTCAACGCTGCCGATAGCGTGCTCGTGGGTGGCCAGCCTCGTGCGGATCTGCCCAAGGTGCGTTCTGATGGCACGCCTGTGGTGCTCAAGGGCAATCAGTCAGGAGTCCAGTGATGAGCATGTTCCAGGTGACAGGCTCCACCGACCAGCAGCTGCTTCCCAGTCGCAAGGGCGGTGCCTACTGGCGTGATCTGGATTGGATCCTGCTCGTTGCCGCATTGGCGGCGACAGTGTTCGGCTCAGTGCTCGTGTGGTCGGCGAGCCGCGCAGATCTGGCCTCCCCGACCGATCCGCAGTCGTACCTGAAGAAGCACCTGATCAACGTCGTGCTGGGAATCCTGCTGTTCTACGTTGCATCGCGAGTGGATCACCGTTGGCTGCGGGCCTACGCCCCGGTCATCTATGGCCTCTCGGTGTTCTCGCTCTTCTTGGTATTCCTGCCAGGCCTTGGAACAAAGATCGCCGGCGCCCGCGCCTGGGTGCAGCTTCCGGGCGGCTTCACAATTCAGCCATCGGAGTTCGTGAAGATCGCGGTGATTCTGATGATGGCTGCAATCCTGGCTGAGAAGGATCGAGCTGAACACGAGCCGCGCGATCGCGATGTGCTGCTCTCGCTCGGAGTTGCGGTGTTCCCGCTGCTGGTCATCCTCGTGCAGAACGACACCGGCAGCGTGCTGATCCTTGGCTCGGTGGCCCTGGCGATCATCGCGGTCAGTGGCGCGCGAAATCGATGGGTAGGGGGGCTGCTGATCGGCGCTGTCGTCGGCGTGCTGATGGCCATCCAGTTCGGCTTGCTCAAGCAGTATCAAGTCGATCGGCTGACGTCGTTCATCAATCCAACAGCAGACGTGGGAAGCATCGCCTACAACTCAACACAAGCCCGAATTGCCATCGGTGGCGGCGGCTTGTTCGGATATGGGCTGTTCAACGGGCCGCAAACCCAAGGCCGATTCGTTCCTGTCAATGAGAGCGACTTCATCTTCACCGTGGCTGGCGAAGAATTCGGCTTCATCGGTGCAGGCTTGTTGGTCGTGCTTCTTGGCATCGTGCTGTGGCGAGCAATCCTGATCGCCATGCGCGCCGACGACATGTACGGGCGCCTGGTTGCCACGGGCATCGTTGCGTGGTTGGCGTTTCAGACCTTTGAGAACATCGGGATGACCCTTGGAATCATGCCGATCACCGGCGTGCCGCTCCCATTCGTGTCCGCCGGGGGCACGGCGATGATGGCCATCTGGATAGCCATCGGGCTCTTGGAGAACATTCGATTGCACAGTCAGCAAATGATCCCCTAGCGAGCCAACACGTAGTATTCGTCCGTGACAGTCATGGGCGCTCGTGTTCGCGGGGCATCCCTCTTTGATGAGATCGAGGCGCTCCTGCCCTTGGTCTCCAAGCCAATTCAGTACGTCGGCGGTGAGCTCAACGCGACGATGAAGGCTTGGGATTCCGTTGAGGTGCGCTGGGCACTGATGTATCCGGATGCCTACGAGGTCGGTGCCCCGAACCAGGGCGTGCAGATCCTCTATGAGGTCATCAATGAACTTCCCTTCGCCTTGGCCGAGCGCACCTATGCCATCTGGCCAGATCTCGAAGCATTGATGCGTGAGCGAGGTCTGCCTCAATTCACTGTCGACGCGCACCGCTCGATCGCCGATTTTGACGTGCTCGGCGTCTCCTTCTCGACCGAACTGGGCTACACCAACATGCTCACCGCGATCGACCTTGCCGGTATCCCGATACTTGCGCGCGATCGCACGATCGAGCA